>CANRHC010000067.1 GCA_947630305.1 uncultured Bacilli bacterium | reverse complement strand
TTAAATGAAGAAAAGAATAAAAATATAGGGTAAATGATAACCTATATTTGCAACTTTTTTATAAAAAACATAAAAAAACTGATAACTAGAACCTAATTCTAAATATCAGTTTTAATTTTGTCTACTTTTTCAGCAGTCTCTTTTAAAGACTCTTTTTTTTTGCTATAATTAGGAATAGGTTGGTGAAAGAAATGAAAGAAAAAAATTGGGTTAAAGAATTATTACCATATATTATTATTTTAATTATCGTTATTTTAATTCGTAGTTTTATTGTTACGCCAGTAAGAGTTAGTGGAGAATCAATGTTTGATACTTTAGATGGTGGAGAGATTATGATTTTAAATAAATTAGGTAATATCAAAAGATATTCCATGGTTGTAGCAAATATTGTAATTGATGATAAACAAGATGATACTATTATCAAAAGAGTTTATGGACTCCCTAATGAAAAAATTAAATGTGAAAAAGGAATTATATATATAAATGACAAGAAAATAGAAGATTTTTATGCTTATGGAACAACTTTTGATTTTGAAGAAGTTAAATTAGGTGAAGATGAATATTTTTTACTTGGTGACAATAGAATGGTATCTTTAGATAGTAGATATGTTGGACCTGTTCATAAAAAAGATATTGAAGGAACAACTTCATTTGTTATTTTTCCATTTAATAAATTTGGCAAAGTTAATTAATAATAAATTCATTTCTTTAATTTATTATGGTAAAATGATGGTGGTGGTTATATGTATAGTTATATGATTGGTAAAGTAACTGGTTATGAAAGTAATTCTATTTTTTTGGAAGTTAATAATATTGGTTATCATATTTATGTAGCTAATCCTTTTAGTTTTAGTCTTGATAATGATGTTAAAGTTTTTATATATCATCATATTAGAGAAGAAGAACAAGCTTTTTATGGTTTTACTAGTTTAGAAGAAAAAGAATTATTTTTAAAATTAATTAGTGTTAAAGGTGTTGGTCCTAAGCTTGTGATGCCGATGCTTGCTACTGGTAGTGTTAAAGGTATTATTGATGCTATTGATCGGGAAAATATTTTATATTTAAAGAAATTTCCTAAAGTTGGGGATAAAGTTGCTAGACAAATTATTCTTGATTTAAAGGGTAAATTAATGAGTAGTGAAGAAGTTATAAGTAATAATCATAATGAAGAATTAGCGAGTGTATTAGAAGGTTTAGGTTATAAAATGATTGATATTAAAAAGGTTTTACCAAATGTTGATGGAAGTTTACCAATTGAGATTCAAATTAAAGAGGCTTTAAAGTTATTATTAAAATAGTTAGGAGGGTTTATGGATAATCGAATTATTGATGCAACTGAACAAGATGTTGATGTTTTTGAAAATAATATTAGACCTCAAAGTTTAAAAGAATATGTTGGTCAAAAAGAAATTACGGAAAATTTAAAAGTTTTTATTGAAGCAGCTAAAATTAGAAATGAACCATTAGATCATGTTTTATTATATGGTCCACCAGGACTTGGTAAGACAACTTTATCTCATATTATAGCTAATGAGTTAGGCGTAAATATTAAAACGGCTTCTGGACCATCTATTGAAAAAAGTGGTGACTTAGCGGCTATTTTATCTAATTTAGAACCAGGTGATGTTCTATTTATTGATGAAATTCATCGAATGCCTAAATTTATTGAAGAAATTTTATATCCAGCTATGGAAGATTTTGAAATTGATTTAGTTTTAAATACTGATGGTAAATCTAGAACAATTAAAATTGATTTACCACCTTTTACCTTAGTTGGTGCAACAACAAGAGCAGGAGATATTTCAAGTCCGTTGCGTGACCGATTTGGGATTGTTTCTAAATTAAATTATTATAGTGAAGATGAATTATTAAAAATCATTTTAAGAACTAGTCGAGTTCTTGATATGCCTATTAAAAAAGATGCTGCTAGAATGATTGCTTCTAGATGTCGTAAGACACCAAGAATTGCTAATCGTTTATTTAAAAGAGTTAGAGATTTTGCTTTAGTTAAAAATGTTTATGAAATTGATGAAGAATTAACTGAAGATTCTCTAAAAAGATTAAAAGTTGATGAATATGGTTTAGATGCAGTTGATATTGAATATTTAACAAGTTTAATTAAAAAGTTTAATGGAGGACCAGTTGGGGTTGAGACTATTGCTACTAGTATTGGTGAAGAATCTTCTACAATAGAAGATGTAGTGGAGCCATTTTTAATGCAAGAAGGGTTTATTAAAAGAACTCCAAGAGGAAGAGTAGCAACTGAAAAAAGCTATGAACATTTAAAAATTGCTCATAATAAAAGTTTATTTTAGGAGGTTAGGATGGAAAAAAATCGTTTAATTATTATTGAAGGACCACAAGGAACAGGAAAAACAACTTTAGCAAATTATTTAAGAGAAAATATTGCTAGTTCTAATTTATATCGTTTAAGTGGTCAAAAAGATAAAACTATTAATGGTAAAAATTTAAGTAAAAAAATGTATGAAGCTTTATTAGCTTATTTAAAACAAATGCAAAATATTCCTATGGATTTAATCTTTGACAGAACTTTTTTTTCGGAAGAAGTATATGCTAGATTAGGATATAAAGATTATTCTTTTAGTGATATTTATCAAGAACTTTTAAATAATTTAGAAAAATTAAATTATGATATTTATTTAGTATTATTATATTTAGAAAATCCTTTACTTTATGAAGAAAGATTAAAAAGAGAGGCCCACCATAATTATCAATCTTTCAGTTTAGATAGTAGTGTTAAACAACAAGATATGTATAAGATTATTGGTGAAGAATTAGCAAATTCTAAAATTAAAGTTTTAAATGTAGCAATGGATGATTTTGATGAATCATATTTAAAATTAAATAAAATTTTTAAAATTAGGAGATAATTATGAGTACCCAAGATTTTGATTATGAATTACCCCAAAATTTAATTGCTCAAAGTCCTTTAAAAGAACGAAGTTCTTCTAGATTATTAGTTTTAGATAAAGATAGTGGCGAAATTTTTCACGAACATTTTGAAGATATTACTAAATATTTAAAAAAAGGTGATGTGATAGTATTAAATGATACTAAAGTTATTCCCGCTCGTTTAATTGGTAAAAAAGTTGATACTTCAGCGGTTATTGAATTATTATTGTTAAAAGATTTAGGCGATGATGTTTGGGAATGTTTATCAAGGCCTTTTAAAAGATTAAAAGTTGGAAGTCAAATTAAATTTAGTGATGAGTTAATTGCAGAAGTAATTAAGAAAAAAAGTGAAGGTATTGTTGAAGTTAAATTAAAGTATCAAGGCATTTTAATGGAAATATTAGAACGTTTAGGAACTATGCCCTTACCGCCTTATATTCATGAAAAGTTAAAAGATAAAAATCGTTATCAAACTGTATATGCTAAAGTTTTAGGAAGTGCAGCAGCGCCTACAGCAGGTCTTCATTTTACCAAAGATTTATTAAAAAAAATTGAAGATATGGGTGTTATTATAACTTATGTTACTTTACATGTTGGCCTAGGGACCTTTAGACCAGTTGAAGTAAATGATGTAACTAAACATATTATGCATAGTGAATATTATGAAATGAGCGAAAAAACAGCTAATATTTTAAATAAAGCTAAAAAAGAAGGAAGAAGAATTATAGCCGTTGGAACAACATCAACTAGGACTTTAGAATCGGTAATGAGTAAATATCATACTTTTAAAGAAACTAAAGAAAATACTAATATTTTTATTTATCCTGGTTATGAATTTAAAGCTATTGATTGTTTAATAACTAATTTTCACTTACCTAAAAGTACATTAATTATGTTAGTTAGTGCTCTAGCGGGTAAAGATAAGATAATGACATCTTATAATGAAGCTATTAAATTAGGTTATCGTTTTTTTTCTTTTGGTGATGCAATGTTTATTAAAAGTGAAAAGTAAATGAGGTTTTTATATGAAGTTAGATTTTGAATTAATAAAAAATGAATTAAATAGTAAAGCAAGATTAGGAAAAATTATTTATAATGGTCAAATATATGAAACTCCCATGTTTATGCCGGTAGGAACCCAAGGGACGGTTAAAACTTTAAGTCCAGAAGAAGTAAAGGAAGCTAAAGCGGGAATTATTTTAGCTAATACTTATCATTTGTGGTTAAGACCTGGTGATGATGTTGTCAAAGAATCTGGTGGACTTCATAAATTTATGAATTATGATGGACCAATTTTAACTGATTCGGGTGGTTTTCAAGTTTTTTCTTTAGCTAAGAAAAAAGATATAACTGAACAAGGTGTTCATTTTAAAAATCAATATAATGGTGATAGTCTTTTATTAACTCCTGAAAAATCAATCAAAATTCAAGAAAATTTAGGTAGTGATATTGTCATGAGTTTTGATGAATGTATTGGTTATCCAGCTACTGAAGAATATGTTAAACAAAGTGTTGAAAGAACACTTAGATGGGCTAAAAGAGGAAAAGATGTTTTTAAAGGTAAAGATCAAATGTTATTTGGAATTGTCCAAGGTGGAGTTTATGAAAATTTAAGAAAGTATTGTGCTACTAAATTAGTCGAAATGGATTTTGATGGTTATTCTATTGGAGGAACAAGTGTAGGAGAAGATAAAAAAACTCAATATGAAATGGTAGAAATGTCTGTAAAATATTTACCAGAAAATAAATTACGTTATTTAATGGGTGTAGGAGATCCTATTGATATAGTTGAAAATGTTATTAGAGGAATTGATTTATTTGATTGTGTTAGTCCAACAAGATTAGCAAGACATGGTCATGCATTAACTAAATATGGCAAGATTAATTTAAAAAATGCTAAATATAAAAAAGATTTTACTCCTATTAGTAATGATTGTGATTGTTATGCATGTCAAAATTATACGAAAGCTTATATTAAACATTTAATAAATGCTGAAGAGACTTTTGGAGCAAGATTATTATCTATTCATAATATTCGTTATTTAACTCATTTAATGGAAGAATTAAGAGATGCTATAAAAAAAGATAAAATATTAGAATATAGAAATGAATTTATAAAGAATTATTTTGGAGATAAAAATGAAAAATAAAACAATAATTTTAATAACGATTTTAACTGTAGTTATATCTATATGTATAGCTACATCTTGGAAAGTAAATAAAAGACATTTACAAAGAGAGGTAGAAGTTGTTGAAAAAAGAATAATTGAAGGAGCTATAGATTGTTATAATAAAAATGATTGTACTGGAAATAAAATAACTTTAAAAAATTTAATTAATAAAGGATATGCTAAAAAAGAGATAAATCCTAAAACTAAAACTTATTATGATTTAAATAGTTATGTAATTTATGAAAATAATAAATATGATTTTGTTGGTAAATAAAAATATGATATGATTACATTATAGAGAAAAATAGATGGTGATGATATGAATAAAAATGTAAAATCTGTATTAAAAACCGAATCTAAAGTAATTGCATATATAGTTATTTGTTTAGTAATAATAATATTAGGAATCAGTTAGCTTTATTTTTTCAAGTAAAGAAAAATGAAAAAAATCAATTAGTAAAAGCAGGAACATTAGAGTTTTCCTATGAAAATGGTTCCCAAATAACTATAGAAGATAATGAAGATTGTTTTATACCAACAAATTATGGTGATGCTATAAAACATAGTGAATGTGAATATAGTGTAGGTATTACAAATTCAGGAACATTACCTGGAGTATATAGTTTAACAAAAAAAGAAGGAACAGTAGTTAATTCTTATCCAAAAGCAGTTTCAGAATTAACTGATAATATATTAATAGAAAAGGAAAAAGAAGAACAATTAAAAGAAAATCCAGAATTAATGTATGATGATACAGATGATAGAAATTTAAGATATGTTGGAGCAAATCCACATAATTATATAGATATAGGTGATAAAGATAGTGCTGGAAACAAAATTTTATGGCGTATTATTAGTGTAATGATCAAGTAGATAGAACAACGAAATGGGATGGATATGTAGGCTTAGTAAATCCAAGTGATTGGGGTTATGCCACAGGAAAAAGCATAAGAGAAACTTGTTTAGCAAAAAAATTGGTTAACACCAAATAGTAGTTGGGAATGGACTTTAAATTCCGCTCCTGGATCATCTTATTCATTTGATGTCTTTAATATCTATAATGATGGATACTTGGATGATTGTGGTGTGAACAATACTGGCAAGGTTCGACCTGTTGGATTTCTAAAACCTTCAAATTTGTAGCTTCATAATTTGTAAAATAAATGTAAATGACTAAAAAAATGATTTTAAAAATCATTTTTTTGTTTTTAGATTAAAAAAAATATGGTATGATTACATTATAGAGAAAAATAGATGGTGATGATATGAATAAAAATGTAAAATCTGTATTAAAAACCGAGTCTAAAGTAATTGCATACATAGTTATTTGTTTAGTAATAATAGTATTAGGAATTAGTTATGCTTTGTTTTTTCAAGTAAAAGGTAATGAAGAAAATCAAATAGTTAAAGCAGGAACATTAGAGTTTTCTTATGAAAGAGGTTCAGAAATAACAACTACAAGTAATGAAGATTGCTTTATACCAACAAATTATGGTGATGCTATAAAGCATAGTGAATGTGAATATAGTGTAGGTATTACAAATTCAGGAACATTACCTGGAGTATATAGTTTAACATTAACATCTAAAAATCCGGAAAATCCAGTAGATTTAGAAAAACTACAAGTAATATTAAAAAAAGAAGGAACAGTAGTTGAGTCTTATCCAAAAGCAGTTTCAGAATTAACTGATAATATATTAATAGAAAATGAGAAAATACCAGCAGGAGAATTAATAAATTATTCGGTTCAAGTATTTGTTGATGAAGGAAAAATTGAAGTTACTGATGATGAAAAAGCAATTGCATTAGAAATAAATGGTAGTGCAGAAGTAAGTACAGATGAAGGAATAAACCCTGTTGACCCAAATGCTGTTGGGGGGGGGGGTAACTGACTTCCTAATTGAAAAGGAAAAAGAAGAACAATTAAAAGAAAATCCAGAATTAATGTATGATGATACAGATGATAGAAACTTAAGATATGTTGGAGCAGATCCACATAACTATATAGATATAGGCGATAGAGATAGTGCTGGAAACAAAATTTTGTGGCGAATAATTGGAGTAATGAATAATGTCACAAGTTTAGATAATGGTGAAAAAAGTGAAAGTTTAGTAAAAATAATAAGAGCTGACAGTATAGGAGAGTATAGTTGGGATTCATCTGCTCCTGAAATTAATAAAGGAAATGGAGTAAATGAATGGAGTCAAGCTGATATAATGAAACTATTAAATCCTGAAAGTTTATATACTAAAGATGGAGAAATAGGAAATAGTTTGTATTGGAATAATGAAAGTGGAAGATGCTATAATGGAAATAGTAATGCTGATATAACTTGCAATTTTACGAGTAGTGGAATAAGTGAAGATGCAAAAAATAAAATTGCTAAAGTAAGATGGAATACAGGTACTTTTGCAACTTATGATACTTCAGAATGGACAGCAAGTGCAACATATAAAGCTGAGAGAAGTATTCATAACGGTAAAGAATATTGTATAAATGAAGGTGGGGGAAATAATTGTAACGATGAAGTTCCTAGAACTACAACGTGGGATGGATATATTGGATTAATACATCCAAGTGATTATGGATATGCCGTAGGAAAAAATGTTAGAAAAGTGTGCTTAGCCACAAACATGTTTAGTTATAATAATGTCAATAATTGTGGAACGAATGATTGGCTAAAAACAAGTAGTGGTTTTTATTGGGCTTTAAATCCAATTGCGACTTCTGATGGTGCTACTTGGGTGTTCGGCACCTATAGTGAAATGGGAAATGTGTTTCCAGGCCAAGCTTTTGGTGCGTGTGGTATACGTCCTGTTGCCTATTTAAAATCATCTATTACAATCTCTGATGCATTAGGAACACCTGATGATCCTTTTGTTGCTTCATAAATATATTATTTTAAAAAGTTAAAATTAAGAAAGAGTTTATTATAAATTTAGTTTACTCTTTTTTATTTGATTATAGAAAAAAATTATAAATATATAGATAAAACAATGTATTTAGAAAAATTAGAAAATATGCCTGATGCTTTAATAAATTTAAGACCAGGAAGATTTGGTAAAAGCTTATTTGAAAGTATGATGTATTATTACTATGATATAAATAGTAAATCTATATTTATGAATTATTTAAAGATTTATATGTATCTAAAAATCCAACAAAAGAAAAAAATAGTTATTATATTTTAAAATTTGATTTTTCAGGAATAGAAAGTGCGGATAAGAATAAAAAAGAGTTAGCAATAGCTTTTAAAAATAAAGTATTATCTGGAATAGAAGCATTTAACAATTATTATGAAACAAAAATAGAAATAAATAAAGAAGATGCTTCAAGAATAATGAATGAATTTATAAGAAGTTTTGAGGCAATGAAATTAGAACACAAGATATATATATTAATAGATGAATATGGAGATTATTATTTTAAAATACCAAATAATATAATGATTGAATTAAAATATATTAAGAAAAAAGAATATAGTGAAAAGTTATTAAGTGAAAAAATAGAAGAAGGAAAAGGTCAATTAAAAAGATATAGTGAAGATGAAAGAATTGAAAATGTAATAAAATATTTAGTAGTATTTGTTGGAAATGATTTAAAAGTAATAGAAGAAGTGTAGTTAAGTTATACTTTTTTCTTTTTCTAAAACTTGGTATAATAGTTTTACTGGGTGGTAGTAATGAAACGTAGTGA
>CANRHC010000066.1 GCA_947630305.1 uncultured Bacilli bacterium | reverse complement strand
AAGATTAAAAAATAAAAAAACTAGATAAAATCTAGGAAAAATTGAATATTAAATTAATAAAGTGTCAAACATGGGAGAAGTCTTTAAACGACCTTGAACAAATAGAAAATGACATGACAAAATATGAAAAAAAACTTAACTTAATTAAAAAATAAATCCAAATGACTGTCCACCAAAGCCATTTTAAGTTGACTTTTTCCCATTCTTAATATTATAATAGGTAAGACTTAAAAAAAAGGAGGGAATCTAGATGAAAAGAACATATCAACCAAATAAAAGAAAAATGAAAAAGAAACATGGCTTCTTTGCAAGAAAAGAAACTAATGTTTTAAAAACTAGAAGACAAAAAGGTCGCAAAAGATTATGTAAATAACCACATTTTTAATGTGGACTTTTTTATATTTACAAGAAAGTGAGAAACTAAAATGAAAAAAAAAGAAATGATCAAAAAACATCAAGATTTTAGTCAAATAATTCAAAATCAACAATATTTAAAAAACCAAAATTTTGTTATATATAGTAAAGAAAGTAAATATAAATATCCTCACTTTGGTATTGCAGTTTCTAAAAAGTTAGGAAATGCTGTTATAAGAAATAAATGCAAACGAAGAATGCGAGTAATCTTAGATAAATATAAAAATCAGTTGAGATGCAATAAGGATTATATTATAATAATGAAAGAAAACTCAAGTAAAATTAGTTTTCAAGAATTAGAAAAAAGTTTTAAATCATTAATAGAAAGGACAAATATATGAAAAGAAAAAATAAAATTTTAGGACTCATTTTAATAAGTATTTTATTAATGACTAGTGGATGTGGATCAAATGATTATCTAAAGGATAGTGAAGGAAAATTAATTACCAATACTGAAACTGGTCAAAGTGTTAGAAAAGACATCTTATGTAAACCACAAGAGGGTAGTGAACTGTATCGAATATATCAAGAACATAATGATGAATTAGAAGTAAAATTAGAAGAATTACCAACCTGTAATGAATTTAATTTAAAAACTAACAAATACAGTGGATTATGGCAAACATTATTAGTAAGACCAATTGCTTTAGTCATATTAAAATTAGGATATTTAATAAATAACTTTGGAATATCGGTAATGATTGTCGGATTATTAATACGTTTTATTTTATTACCGTTATCTATCAAAAGCATGAGACAATCAGCAAATATTCAAAAAGCTCAACCAGAAATAGCAAAAATTGAAAGAAAATATGCCAATAAAACAGATAATGCTTCCATGATGGCCAAAAGCCAAGAAATGATGATGGTTTATCAAAAATATAAAATAAATCCTGTATCAGGTTGTTTAGTTGCTTTAATTCAAATTCCATTATTCTTTGCATTCCTAGATGCCATCAACAAAGTACCAGCTATTTTTGAAGGATCATTACTTGGAATGCAACTAGGAACAACACCTTGGAAAGGAATAAGTGAAGGTCAATATATTTACATCATATTAATTTTCTTAATTATAGTTACCACATATATTTCATTTAAAAATTCAATGAATCAAAATAATAGCAATGATGAAATGATGCAACAAATGAACTTTATGTTTAAATTTATGATAATTAGTATATCCATTGCTTCATTTAATTTACCAACAGCAATTGCATTCTATTGGATTGTTACTAATGGTTTTGCTGTAATTCAAAATTATATTATTAAAAAAATCTTAGCTAAGGATAATGACAAAAATAAAAAAATAATAGAACTTAAGCCAAAGAAAAAAGAAAGAAGGTAGTAAAAAATGATTGAAACTAATGGAAAAACTTTATTAGAAGCTTTAGAAAATGCCAAAAATACGCTTGAAACCGAAAAAATAATCTATACTAAAAATAAAATTGAAGACAATAATTATAGCATCAAGGCCATCTCATTTAATCAACTAGTTGAAGAAATTGAAAATTATCTTGGTGAAGTAATCGAGCGTTTAGGACTTTTAGTAAATTTTGAATCCAATATTCGCAATGAAGTAATAAACATAACAATGTATTCAAATAATAATCCAATATTAATTGGTAAAAATGGTCAAACTTTAAAAGCTTTAGAAACCTTAGTAAAAAACAAAGTAAAATTAGAATGGGGATTTAGTCCTAAAATAATTTTAGATGTTGAAAATTATAAAGAAAGAAGAATTGAAAATTTAGAAAGATTAGCAATAAAAGTTGCCAAAGAAGTAAGAGCAACAAAAGTAGATGCAGAATTAGAAAACATGAATTCCTTTGAAAGAAGAATAATCCATAACAAATTAACTAATTTTAAAGGAGTTGCAACTCAAAGTGTAGGGGAAGAACCAAACCGTCACGTCGTAATTAAATCAGTTGAACAAGAATAGCCAAATGGCTTTTTTTATTTCCCAGGAAATAATATACAATAGACAATTTTTAATAATTTTGCTATAATACCACCGATAAGTGGGGTGGAGAAAATGGAAGACACAATCGTTGCAATATCAACTAATAATATTGGAATAGGGGCCATAAATATCATCAGAATGAGTGGACAAGAATCATTAGAAATTTTACAACAAGTTTTTTCAAATAAAAAAATAAAGCAAGCAAAATCTCATACCATTCATTATGGATTTATCATGAATAATGGAGAAAAAATTGATGAAGTTCTAGTTTCCATTATGCGTGCGCCGAAAACATATACAAAAGAAGACATTGTAGAAATCAATTGCCACGGAGGCTATGCCATAACTAATAAAATTTTAGAAATATTAATTTTACATGGAGCTCGTCTTGCCGAGCCTGGCGAATTTACCAAAAGAGCATATTTAAATGGAAGACTTAACTTATTAGAAGCAGAATCAATTGAAGATTTATTAGAATCACAAACTGAAAATCAAACAATTCTAGCTATGAATCACTTAACTGGAAAAACCACTAAATTAATAACAAGTTTAAGAGATAAAATAGTTAAATTACTATCGAACATTGAAGTAAACATTGATTATCCTGAATATATTGATGAACTACAAATAACCAAAGAAAACATCAAACCCGTATTAACAGAAGTAAAAGAAGAACTAGAAAAAATAATTCAAGAAGCCAAAAATGGTGAATTAATAAAAAATGGTATTAAAGTAGCAATTATAGGAAAACCAAATGTTGGAAAAAGTTCCTTATTAAATGCCATCTTAGAACAAGACAAAGCAATTGTAACAAATATACAAGGAACGACAAGAGATGCCATTGAAGCATCAATTGTTTATCAAGGAATTCTTCTTAATTTAATAGATACAGCCGGAATTAGAAAAACAAACAATATTGTTGAAAAAATAGGAGTAGAAAAAAGTAAACAATTAATAAAAGAAGCAGATATAACCATATTAGTTTTAAATAATAATGAAGAATTATCCAAAGAAGAACAAAACCTTCTTCAAATTATAGATAATCAAAATAATATTATTTTCATAAATAAAAATGATTTACCAACAAAATTAAAACCAATCAAAACTAATATGTCAATTGTATCTGGAAGTGCCCAAAATAAAAAAGGAATTGAACAATTAAAAAATCAAATTATTAAAAACTTCCATTTAGAAAATTTAAATAAAAAAGAATTAAATTATCTTACAAATATTCGTCAAATAACCTTAGCTAAAGAAGCTTTAAATAATATAAATAATGTTATAAAAGATAATGAAAAAAATATTCCAATTGACATTCTTACCATCGAATTAAAAAGTGCGTGGGAAAATTTAGGTAAAATAATTGGTGAATATTATGAAGATGAACTAGTAGATAATATTTTCAAAAGATTTTGTTTAGGAAAGTAGGGGATAAAATGGATTACGAAATTATAGTTGTAGGAGGTGGACACGCCGGAATTGAAGCAAGTCATATATCAGCATTTAAAGGTCATAAAACCTTACTCATAACTATTAATAAAAAAAATATAGGTGATATGCCATGTAATCCATCTATCGGTGGAACAGCAAAAGGGATAATTGTTCGTGAAATAGATGCTTTAGGAGGATTAATGGGCAAAATTGCTGACAAATCCCATTTTCAAATAAAAATGCTTAATAATTCAAAAGGTCCAGCTGTAAGATCACTAAGAGCTCAAGCAGATAAAATAACTTATCCTAAAAATATGATTAAAGCATTAGAACAAACAGAAAATTTAACAATTAAAGAAGGCAAAGTAGAAGACCTAATTATTAAAAATAATGAAATAGGGGGAGTAATACTTGATGATGGAAGCAAAATAACAAGTAAAATTGTTATATTAACAACAGGAACATATTTAAAAGCTAACATTTTAATAGGTAGTGAAAACACCGAAGGTGGCCCACATGGCGAACAAAGAAGCAATCATTTAAGTGATAACCTAAAAAAATATGGTTTAGAAATTCAAAGATTAAAAACCGGAACACCTCAAAGAATCAAAGCAAGCTCAATAGATTTTAACCAAATGCAAGAAGAAAAAGGGGATGAAGAACTATGGACTTTTTCCTTTGATGAAAAACCTTCATATGATCCAAATACTCAACAAAAATGTTACTTATTATATACCAATCCAAAAACTCACAAAATAATCTTAGATAATCTTAATAAATCAGCAATGTATGGCGGATATGTAACAGGAATAGGACCACGTTATTGTCCAAGTATTGAAGACAAATTAGTTCGCTTTAAAGACAAAGAAAGACATCAACTTTTCTTAGAACCAGAAAGCCTTTATTATGATGAATGGTATCTTCAAGGATTTTCTACATCTATGCCAAAAGATATTCAAGAAAAAATGGTCCATAGTTTAAAAGGATTAGAAAAAGCAGTCATTACAAAATATGCTTATGCAATAGAATATGATGCCATAAATCCTTTACAAATAACACCTTCATTAGAATCAAAAATAATTAAAAACCTTTTTACAGCAGGACAAATAAATGGAACAAGTGGCTATGAAGAAGCAGCATCTCAAGGATTAATGGCTGGCATAAATGCCTCATTAAAACTTGAAAACAAAGAACCATTAATTTTAAAAAGAAGTGATGCATACATAGGAGTCTTAATAGACGATTTAGTAACCAAAGGAACAAAAGAACCTTACCGAATGCTAACATCTAGAGCAGAATATCGCTTACTCCTTCGTCATGATAATGCTGATCTAAGATTAAGAAAATATGCCAATAAAGTAGGAAGTATAACCAAAAAACAATATCAAAATTATTTAACAAAAATTTTCAACATTAAAGAATGCGAAGAATATTTAAAACAAAATAAACTAAAAATTACCATAGATGTCAAAGAAAAATTTCAAAAAGAAAATATACCAATTCCAAAGACATCTCAAAAATATATAGATTTATTAAAAAGACCAGAAATAACTATCAATTTCTTAAATCAATTTATCAATAAATCTTTTTCTAAAGAAATTTTAGAAGAAATAGAAATAATGACTAAATATGAAGGATACATTAAAAAAGCCCAAAAAGAAGTTTTAAAAATGACTAAATTAGAAGAAAAACAAATTCCCAAAGATATTGACTACCAAAAAATTCAAAATCTTGCTTCAGAAGCAAGACAAAAATTAGACCAAATAAGACCATTAACAATAGCTCAAGCAACAAGAATCAGTGGTGTAAATCCAAGTGATATTTCTATATTAACAGTATATCTAAAGAAAGAGTATGGTAAAAATGAATCAAACTGAATTTATCGAAGAACTAAAAAAAATCAATATTAATTTAACTAAAAATCAAATATTACAATTACAAAATTATGCCAATTTTTTACTAGAATATAATAAAACTACCAACCTAACCGCCATAAAAAAAATAGAAGAAGTTTACATAAAACATTTTTATGATAGTCTAACATTAATCAAAATCGCCAATTTTAATCAAGGGACCTTACTAGATATAGGAACAGGAGCTGGATTTCCTGGTTTAATTTTAGCTATAGCCTTTCCAAAATTAAAAGTAACATTATTAGATTCCAATAATAAAAAAATTAAATTTTTAGAAGAATGCTTAAAAATATTAAAAATAAATAATGTTAATTTAATCAATCAAAGAGCTGAAGATTATGCCAAAATTAATCGTGAAAAATTTGATTTTGTAACCTCAAGAGCCGTAGCTGAAATCAGAATTTTATTAGAACTTGGAATACCATGTTTAAAAGTTCAAGGAAGTTTTTTAATAATGAAAGCCAACCTAACAAAAGAAGAACAAGATAACTCTTTTCAAACTCTTAAAATTTTACAATCTAAAATTGACAATATCGTTGAACTAGATTTACCACATAATGAAGGACATCGAACTTTAATAAAAATTGTCAAAAATCAAAAAACAAACATTTTATATCCAAGAACCTATGACAAAATAAAGAAAAAACCATTAAAATAAAAATACTTAGTATTCAGTCTCTAAGTATTTTTTTAAAGCATTAGCAATTCCTAAAGCATATTTATCTTCATTACCAATAATATTTCTTAAATTATTTTCATTATTTACATAACCAAGTTCTAACAAATAAGGTTCAGTAGTAACATTAGCTTTATTATAAGGATTAGCAGGATAACCATTAATATCCTTATATCTTCCATCATTAGTTGAATGAGTTGATATACCACCTAACTCCCTTATATTATAATAATAAATCATTGATGTCGTCTTATTACTTGGCTGAACTTCATCCTCTAAAATATCATCTTCAGAAAAATATCTTTGATAAATACCAGGAGCAGTTTGATAAATTTCCTTAGGCGAAATCTGCGTACCAGTCTCACTTAAAATATTTTCAATTAATAAATTAGCAAAATCAAATTCAATGTCACTAGCTACATAAACCTCTAAACCATTTAATTCATCAGTTTGATAATCAAAAGAATTATGATGAATAGCAAAATTAAACTTAGATTTAGTTTCATTAGCTAAGACAGCACTTCCACCTGAATCATATATTTCAATATTTTCATCTTCTGTTCTAGTAATAGCTACCTTATATCCCCTTTCTTCTAAAATTTTTTTCAAAGCCAAACTAACTTTTAAATTTAAATTTGACTCATGATACTCAATTCCATCTAAACTTCCAATAGCTCCAACATCAATCCCACCATGACCAGGATCAATAGTTACATCATAAACATCATCAGGTAATTTTTCTTCTTTAACAGTAAACCTTAAAGTAGGACATTCATCATAAGTATTCCACTCAATATCAATTCTATTATTTTTTCCATCCTTACTCAAAGTATAATAAACTAAATCATCATAATCAGTTTTATTAGAAACCGAAAAATACCTAGTAATATCTTTACCGTTATCTAAAACAGAAGCCTTAATTAATAAATAATAAGTTCCAATAGGTAAATATTCTAAATTAATACCCTTATTTATAAAATTACTAGTTACAAAATTTATTTCATCATCTTTTTGAGTTATTTTAACAGGTAAAACAACTTCATCATTCCCATTAGCTAAAACCAATTCTACATCATGATAATCACTAGACAAATTAATAGAGCCCTTAAAATTTAAATGAATACCATATATAGCATCATAATTAATTTCAGCATATACACTTTTATCAACTTTTTCCAAAAAAGAAAGTTTATGATTAAATATTAACTTATAACCAATCCAAATTAATAAAATAAAAATAAGTCCTAGGCCAAGAGGTACAAAAACTTTTAAATATTTTTCTTTAATTCTTCTATTCATTCTTCCCAACCTACCTTCATATATGATATTATAACAAAAAGAAATAAAAAACACAAATGGAGGAAAAATGAAAGATTTATATGATTATTTAAAATATTATGGTAACTCTTCTTTTGAAGAATTAGCCTTTAATGATATAGATAGCTTAATTCTTACTGAATTAACCTATGCAAAATTACAAGAATATATTCCCAACCAAAAAAATAAATTTATAACTTTAAAAGAATTTTGCAAATTATTTTTAAATAAATATTCCGAAAAAGATTTTAAAAAAGAAGATTACTTATTTCCAAGTTCCTATAAATTAATAAATTCATTAAAAGATTGCCAAAGATTTACCAAAGCTTATCTATATAATTACATAAACAAAATTAATAATGAAACCCAATTTGGAGCTTTAACAATAAGATTTCCAAATAATTTATGCTATGTAGCTTTTGAAGGAACAGATAGTAACATAATTGGCTGGCAAGAAGATTTTGAATTAATATATAAATTTCCAACAATATCTCAAAATCTTGGGAAAGAATATTTAAATAATACAATTAATATATTTGATCGTAACATATATGTAGGTGGACATTCAAAAGGTGGAAATATAGCTATGTATGCTTATATGTATGCAAAACAATCAATAAAAAAAAGAATTAAAACAGTCTATAATTTTGATGGACCTGGCTTTCTAGATAATATTATCAATAGTTCAAAATATCAAGAAATGACATCAAAACTTAAAATGTTTGTACCTGAACAAAGCATCTTTGGAATGATCCTAGGACACCAAAAATACCAAGTAGTAAAATCGCATGGAATAGGCATTCTACAACATTATGGCGATACATGGTGTTGTTTTGGTGGCAAATTTTTAACTGGAAACTTATCTAAAAAAAGTCAAAAACTTGAAAAAAATTTAAAACAATATCTAAATGAAATGAGCGAAGAAGAAAAAATTAAATTTATTGAAACACTATCCCAAATATGTGTTAATTTAAATATAAAAAACGTTATGCAATTTAGAGAAATAAAACCAATTTCAATAATTAATTTTATTAAAGAAATAAAAAATGTTTCAGGACCAATGAAAAAAAGATTTTTAGATGTTATAAAAATGCTAATGCTAGGTACAAAATAAAAAAACTACTATTTTGGAGACTGCTGAAAAAGTAGACAAAGATTACTGTAAAGAAAGACAGTAGTCTTTTATTTTGGTATAATAGATATATG
>CANRHC010000065.1 GCA_947630305.1 uncultured Bacilli bacterium | reverse complement strand
TATAAGGCCTTCTTCTACATCCGGATAATTTAGAAATAGAACCATATCCGTTAGGAAGCTTCATGATATAATTTCCTCGTACTTTATAACTAAACTTTTAGGAATCTCTCTAGAGTGCAGACTAGAGGGTTCCTTATTTTTCTTAATTAAATTCTTCTTTTTTCCAAACTCTCAATGGATTGAAAGTAATAATATAGCCATTGTGTTCAAGTATTCCATGAAAACGTCTTGAGTAAAGTTGTAAACTTTCTTTTAAAAATTGTTCTGTCACTTCTAACTGTTCAGCTACATTAGCTATTGTTGCTTCATCACCTAATTTAATGATGGTATTGATAACTGCTTCTACTGAAAGAATGAGATCAATAGCATATCTATGGGCTTTTCCTTCTTGATAACTATCTTCTAATATATCCCCTTCATTAATATAATGATGTGCAATCTCTTCAGCTAATACACACCGCTTTTCACTACTTTTCCCTAACTTATGAGATAAAGCTATTTTGCAATCAACAATGAGTGCATTAACAGAACTTTGAAACTCAACATCTTCATATACATATAAGCCTTCATTGTTTGCTTCATTTACTAAATCTTCATATTTATCCATTTACAGTAATAAAACCATCCAAAAAATTAATCATCTTCACCGAGATGTCTTACCATCTCAACATCTTCTCTTAACAGTTTCATTTCCTCTTCATCAAAATTTTCAGCTCCCGAAGCCGCTATTAAGGTATTTTCATCTTCTGGAATATACTGGGTATTATTTCTTAAATTATTTAGTTCCTCCTGCTGTTCCAGTACAATTCTGATTATTCCTTTGCTACTTTCATTTAATGAATAAAATCTTCTATAGATTTGTTCCTTATCAAATAAATCTAATAATTCATCAAAGATATCCCTGTAATCTTTATTGATAACATTTTGGTTAACAATATCATCCAATGAAACTTTATAAAGTTGTGACAACTTAAATAAATCATCTGCATTTATTTTTGTTCTACCAATTTCCCAATTTTGGACTACAGATTCAGAAACTCCAATAGCCTTACCGACTTCTGCTCTACTTAAGTTTTTTCCATCCCTCAAAACTTTTAGCCGGTTACCTAACCAACTGTAGAATTTCTTATCCATGTTTTAATTATAAGACATAACAAAGTAAAATTTACGTCTAATTTATGAAAATTCCTACAATTTTGCAAAAATTACCGTTGACACATGTAAATATTACGTTTAAAATTATTAATACACGTATAGAGTGTAAAAATTACGTAAAGAGGAGGTAAAGATGGCGATAGAACAAAACATCGCAAAATATCTTGATGATCATTCCATAAATAAATCTTCTGTCGCTAGAAAAATGAACATCAACTTAGATACCTTTTACAACATTGTAAATGGTAAACGTAAGATTAGAGCTGATGAGTTTTATAGATTCTGCACTGTCATAGAGAAACCTATGGAATTTATTGCTACATACGATTCAAGTAATAACAGTTAATCAAATGATTAACCAATAAATTAAACAACGATTTAACCACAGCTGAACTGAGTGGATAGCTCACCAAATTTAGCCATTCACTATTCTTAAAATTCACTATACGAGATGCCTCATTATTTTTGGGCTGTCCATTCAGTTGGGCTGTGGTTAGAAAGGAAGTTAATGCAAGAACTAATATCTGAAAGTCAAAACATAGATAACTTACATTATCTAAGAAACATTTTAAAGGCTAACTTAGATTACTGGGTTACACAAAATAAAAATGGTGAACTCACAAACCTTGAAGAAGCTATGGATATTGTTACAAACATGGCTTTTATACAGGACATTTTAAACAGTGAATTATCAGTAATTGCAGTTAAAGACTTTAGAAAAGATTTCACGAAAATACTTACAAAAGTATTAGAAGATGACGGAACCAAAACGATTACCCGTAAAGAAATTAAAAGCATGGCTCAAAAGAAGCCTATTGAATTAACGAAGATGAAAGGAATCCCCATTCAATGACATTTGGCAGTTACAAAATAATTCGGAACAATAATTATTTCGCAATCGGTTTTAACAACCAGTCAACGGTTCAACCTTATGTTACATGGCTATTTGATGGTTCTATTGTAGGAGATGCAGTTTTTCACGATAAATACATTGATGCCATCAATGACTTCACACAAAGAAGTTTAAGAAAAATTAATCAAATTGAAAACTAAGTTTCAAGAACAACTCAAGAAAGCAATGAATGAACAGTTTATGAGTGGTAAGAAGCTCTCAAAAATAACTGGTATATCTGAATCTATGATTTCAGATTACAGGAAGGGAACAGAACCAACTCCTGAACGTAAATCATTACTTTGCAGAACATTAGGAATACCTGAAGATGAAGAACCTCAAGAAGAATCAGACATCATAAAGATTAAAGAGGCTTCAGAGATTTTAGGTATTTCACCGAGATTAGTACAACTCGGAATGCAACAGGACAGATTCAGACCTCAGATAGGATTAGCTGTTAAGTGTGATAAACACTGGAGCTATACGCCTTACAGGTCAATGGTGATGAGATGGAAAAATGGACAATAAAAAATGCCCCGAAGGACAAAATACACAAAATTAATTATATCACAAATTTTCTTTGGGATAGGAGTGCTGGATGAACGAAAAATACAAAGGCAAATTAAAGAAACAGTTTTTAAAAGAAGCTCTAAAAAACTCAAAACGGATTATTGAAGAAATAGATGACAAATGGGAATGGGGTTCCAATGAAGATTA
Organism: uncultured Bacilli bacterium; assembly: GCA_947630305.1. Classification (GTDB taxonomy): domain Bacteria; phylum Bacillota_I; class Bacilli_A; order RF39; family UBA660; genus Ventrenecus. The sequence goes on along the minus strand of CANRHC010000065.1, from coordinate 6,214 downwards.
CTTCAAGTTACTTGATGAATGGGAACATTTAATGGACTTTACTTTTAAAAACATTGATAGGATTGAAAAATGGATGTAACTCATAGTAACTACCCACCATCCAGTGCTTTTAGATGGCTTAAATGTCCGGCATCCGTATTGCTCGAACCTGACGGGATCGAACGTGATACAACAGCAGCAGATGAAGGAACTCTAGCACATCGAATATGTGAACTTAAATTAACCAGAGATGTTTGGAATGACAATGAAGAAGAGCTAGAAGAGTGTAGGGCTAATCTTTTATACAAGGAAGAGATGGAGTTTTACACAGATGAATATTATAAATTCATTAAAAACTTTGATGCTGATCCAATTGTTGAAACAAAACTGAATTTAAGTAAATACATGCCAGGCTTATTTGGAACGTGTGACTGTATCGCTTATGAAGCATACAGGAATGAACTTCAGATAGTTGATTTTAAATATGGCTTTGGAAAAGTTGAAGCTAGAGAAAATCCACAGCTTAGATTTTATGCACTCGGTGCGCTGGACTACATCTTAAAGAATAATCCCGACATTAACTTAAAAGATATCAGAATTACCACTACTATTTTTCAACCTAGAATCCATCATGTTGATTCAGAAACTCTAACTTATCAGAAGTTAAACAGCTGGTACAAAAGCATAAAACCAGCCATTAAGAAAATCACCACTCAACAGGTAGAACGTAATACTGGGAGCTGGTGTAAATGGTGTGACAGACAGATCCACTGTAAAGAGTATCAGGAAGAATTAAGTAATGTGTATATCAATGATTTCTTTAGTTTATCGGATGATGAAATTGCTCAGAATTACGAAAAGTTGAAAGAAATAGAACCATTAATCAAGAAGATGCGTGAATATCTAGTCAAACAACTTCAGAACGGTTCAACAGTAAAAGGCTACAAACTGCAGCAAGTCAATTCAAAATCATGGACTGATAAAGATGCAGTAACACAAATAGCAAAAGAACACGAGCTTGTTAATACCATGTCACCTTCACAGGCACAGAGAAAACTAGGTAAGAAACAGTTTGAAGAGCTACTGGGTGATTATGTTGAAATCAAGCCAGGTTCACCAAAGTTAGTAAAGGAGAAAGGATGAAAATAAGTAAAGGGAAAAATCCTAGACCTTCAAGGATTGTTATCTATGGTCCTGAAGGAATAGGCAAAACTACTATAGCCAGTAAATTCCCTGATCCACTCTTTATTGATATTGAGGGTGGAACGAATCAGATTGATTTAGCACGATTTGAAGAGCAGCCTAAAACATGGCAGCAGTTACTGGATCAGGTCAATTATGTAATTGATAATCCAAAAGTCTGTAGAACGCTTGTAATTGATACAGCAGATGCTGCTGAAGTGTTATGTACAGATTATATCTGTCAGACTGCTAATAAAAATAGTCTAGGTGATTTCGGATATGGTACCGGATACCAGCACTTAGCAGAAGAGTTTAACAGGTTTCTTAAGTTACTCAATAAAGTAACCGATATGGGAATTAACGTAATTGTTATAGGCCATTCATGGCTTAGAAAACAGGAACTACCGGATGAGATGGGTGCATTTGATCGTTATGAATTAAAACTTCAAAAGAAAGATGCACCACTACTAAAAGAATGGTGTGATACGTTACTATTCCTTAACTATAAAACTCATGTAGTAGAAAAGGATGGTATCAAGAAAGCTACAGGCGGACAGCGTGTAATTTATACCACTCATAAGCCTACTTACGATGCTAAAAACAGGTTTGGATTACCGGAAGAATTACCGCTTGAATATGAACAGATAAAGCAACTGGCTTATGACAATTTTGAATCCACTAAACAGGATGAAAAGGATAGACGTGATTTTTCACTTCTAGATACTGATATTGATGAAGATTTTACTTTAATCACAGATGAAGATGCAGAAGATGAAAATCTAAAAGATATTGTCGGTGATCCAGTTGTAGCTAAAGTACTCAGTAGATTAACTGAAGATGGTTTAACCGAAAGTGATGCTACTGGTTTTATGATAGCTAAAAATGTTGGGCATCAATCAGGAGATGGCCACCACCTAGCAGATTATGGAAAAGATTTCTTAGAACGTAATGTCCTCAATAAATGGGATAGTTTCAGGAAGGGTTTATTAAAAGCAAAAGGAGTTAATTAATGGCTTACAATAATGAAGAATTTGATTGGGATGATGAAATACAAGAAGATAGTCAGTTTATTTTATTAGAACCAGGTGACTATGACTTCACCGTTACTAACTTTGAAAGAGGCGTTTCAAAAGCTGGTAACAAGAAAGCTACTTTAAGTTTAGATGTTACAGATGGTGTTAGAAGCACAAAAATAACCGATGATATTTCACTACTTAAAACTGCTGAATGGAAAATCAGTGAGTTCTTTAGATCAGTCGGACTAAAGAAACATGGTGAAAAGTTAAAAATGAGATGGAATGACTGTGTTGGTTTATCCGGTAGATGTACAGTTTCAATTCGTGAATACGATAAGAAAGATGGATCAACTGGGAAAATTAACAATATTGATACTTATCTAGATCCAGTTTCAACTCCATCTACTGACGAGGTTCCATGGTAGACCTCAAGCAGGCTCTAACCTATATCGATCCGAGCGCACTCGATTATGAAGAATGGCTTGAGATCGGTATGGGTTTGAAGAGTGCTGCAGATAAAGGGGAACCAGTAACGTGGCAGGATTGGGATGCCTGGTCAATGTCCGATTCTCGGTACGAAAAGGACGTATGCAGAATTAAATGGCGTTCCTTTAACTCAAGCGGTGTAAACAAAAATACAGTTATCTATTATGCAATGCAAAATGGTTTTAAGCCTTATGAATCCATCAAAGAATTTGATTGGGATGATGTCATTAGTATTGATGAAAAACCGAGGCAGGAAAACGATTTTGTTAAGTTTATCCAAACTGTATTTGATCCTAATGATTTAGTCGCTTTTGTCACTCAAACTAATCAGAATGAACATGGGCGTTACTATCCAGCAGGAGCTGGAACCTATGGTATTAAAGCCCAAAACTTAATAGACAGCTTCAATAAGAATAATAATGTTGAAGATGCTATAGGTGATTACAACCATGATGCCGGTGTTTGGGTGCGTGTTAATCCTATGAATGGTAAGGGAGTTGGCGACAAAAATGTTTCTAAGTTCAAATATACCCTAGTTGAGAGCGATGAAACAAACATAGAAAACCAACTTCAAACTATTTACAAACTCAGATTACCATGCGCTGCTATTACCTATTCAGGTGGTAAAAGTATTCATGCTTTAGTCAAGGTAGATGCTCAGGACAAAGATGAATATACAAAACGGGTTGAGTTCATCTATAAGACACTTGAAAGTAAAGATTTCCCAGTTGATAAAAACAACAAGAATGCCTCTAGGTTAACACGTTTACCTGGTGTTTATCGTGGGGATGAACTTCAGACTTTAATTGATATTCAGACTGGTTACAGCGATTTTGCTACATGGCAGGAATACGTTGAAAACAACTTTAATGAGATAGAACTGCCTGAGATTGAAAGTTTTGAAGAAGTTTATAACAACATGCCTGAACTCGCTCCTGAACTAATTGAAGGCGTTTTAAGACAGGGTCACAAAATGCTTTTAGCTGGATCCAGTAAAGCCGGTAAAAGCTTTAGTTTAATTGAACTCGGTGTAGCACTGGCAGAAGGCACTGAATGGTTTGGATTTAAATGTAAGAAATCAAAAGTACTCTATATCAATCTAGAAATCGACAGGCCTAGTTTTGCCCACAGAGTTAAGAACGTCTATGAACATCTTAACTTAGGTAATGAAAACAAGGATAACTTTAGGATTTGGAATTTAAGAGGGCGTTCCCAGCCTATGAAAAAACTTACTCCTAAAATTATCAGAAGGATCAGACAGGACAACTACAACGTTATTATTCTTGATCCGGTTTATAAAGTTCAGAGTGGGGATGAAAATGCGGCTGGTGATATAGCAGCATTCACCAATGAATTTGACAGGTTAACAACGGAACTCGGAGTAAGTTTAATTTACTGCCACCACCATTCTAAAGGGAATCAGGGCGGTAAACGAGCGATTGATAGAGCGAGTGGCTCGGGTGTATTTGCACGAGATCCTGATGCGATTTTAGACATGATTGAACTGGAAAACAAATGCTATCAGAATAATGAAGTTTACCGCAACTGTTCAGCATGGAGAATAGAAGGAACACTTAGAGAGTTCCCACCGTTTGATCCGGTGAATGTATTCTTTAGGTTCCCAGTACATGAAGTTGATCCAATTGGAATATTGGATGATGCAGAAGTAAAAGAATACGGATTTAAAGTTGACAAGCGCAGAAAGTCGGATGAAGAAAAAATGGAAGAGTTTGATAATGCTTTCTACATTAATACCGATGATGGATTAACTGCTTCTGAAGAAGATATGATGAATTACTTTAACATCGGTATACAGGCTTTCAGAAAACGCTTGAACCAGTATAACAACTTAGCTGGTGAAACAGTTTATAGCAGGAGAAACGGAACCGTAACACGAGCTAAATAAAGTGGTATAAGTGGTAAATTACCATACCATACCACCTAAAATAAGTGGTAAATGTGGTACCGTACCATACCATACCACGTGGTAAAAGTGGTATTTTACCATACCATACCACTATCATTTAAACTTATAACATGAGTTAAAACGTTAATGCGTATGTTTATATCTTATAATTTTTTCAAAAAAGTGGTATGGTATCCCTATATATATATAGGTACCACCTAATAATTTTTTGGAGTTTCAAATTTGGTGGTAGGGAGATGGCTCAGTGGTAGTCGCGCTTTGAAAGCGCGCGACCACCACCGCCATCAGAGCCACGCCGATTTTACCACACGACTTGATAAACCACTATTCAGACTAAGGATACCCCTATGATTAATTGGAAATATGAAACAAACAAGAAGATCCCTGAAGGGATTTATAAACTAACAATAACAAAAGTTGAGATGGAACCAGCAGGACTGGATAAAGTAAATGACAGCATTAAATTCCATTATCAAGTAGAAGGACAGAATGCAACAGCATGGAGCAGATTAACTTTTAATACTGCTAATCCTGAACAGACTAATTTCATTATCGGGCTTATGGGTGATTGTTTTGATATTCCTGATTATAAGCTTAATGATCCAAATCATTATGACAGCTGGGAAGGACACACCGGAATGGCCTATATCGTTCCAGGCTATGGGAATGAAATAAAACGCTTTATCAAACAGGATGAACAGCATGAGTACCAGAATCCATTCTAATGAGGTTTTAGATGGTAAACAGTAGGAATAAAGGGGCAGCTGGTGAACGTGAACTAGCGAAGGAATTAAACAGATATGGCTATCACTGTTTTAGAGGTCAACAGTTCAGTGGAGCTAATGGAGATGCAGATGTAGTTGGACTTCCTTACATTCATCTTGAAGTAAAGCGTGTAGAACGGCTAAACATTTATAAAGCAATGGAACAATCTAGGAGAGATGCTTCAGTCAAGAAACTAATTCCAACTGTATTTCATAGAAGAAACAGAAAAAAATGGCTTGTAACAATGGATCTTGATGATTGGATGAAATTATACAAAGCATTTGAAAGGATTCAAGATGTCTAAATGTTTATTTTGCGGGAAAGAGCTAAAAGGACTTCAAACTAAATTTTGTTCTAGAAAACACAAACAAAAATATTACAACAAAATGAAGTCAGAACGAATCAAAGCAGAAAAGAAAGCATTGATTCAATCTGATTGGGGAAAAATCGATGATGATTACTATGTCACAAAAAACGGGGAAGTGTGGAGTGTTATTCATAATAAATTCTTAAAACAATATACAACACGTTGTGGTTACAAAGAAGTTGTTTTACACAAACGCCATCAAAGAATTCATAGATTGGTAGCAAAAGCATTTATTCCCAATCCTGATAATCTTCCTCAAGTTAATCATATTGATGGTAATAAAACAAACAACAAAGTTGAAAATCTAGAATGGACTGATTCAAAGAGAAACTATTATCATGCACGGAAACATGATTTATGTAATCATGGCACATTTTTAAATGAACAAGAAAGAAATCAAGTTCGAGAAATGTATAAAAGCGGAAAATATACTTATAACGAATTACATAATAAATTCAATGTTTCTGAAACAACATTGTGGAGAATTCTACA
>CANRHC010000064.1 GCA_947630305.1 uncultured Bacilli bacterium | reverse complement strand
GTATTATGACCGAGATAAGTTATTAGAAGAAGCAAGAAAAGAAGAAAGCTATGAATTAGGAAAACAAGAAGGAAAAGCTACTGGAATATTTGAAGAAAAAATTGAAATAGCTAAGAAAATGTTAAATTGTAAATATAATATAGAAGACATTATAAATCTTACAGGCTTATCAAAAGAAGAAATTAAAAGATTGAATTAAAGAGGCGTTTGAATAATTACCTGTTTAATTATTCAATAGCCCCTTTTTTTTTTAACATTTTGTTCTTCTTAATAAATGAGCAATAGAACTTCCAAAATAACGGCCTAAATCAACAATATAATTAAAAACATCAATAACAAACATTCCTAAAGAACTGGAAAAAGCACCACCATAAATATCATAAAGCTCATCTTCATTTAAATACATCTTAACACTCCTTTCCTAACGACAACCAAATGGTCTTGCTAAACCATCAAAAAAACCTACTACAAAAGACACAGCTGCTGCAATAATAGATGCATAAACACTAAAATTTAGTGAACCACCTTTTATATTTAATAACTCATCTTTATAAAGCAATTTCATCACCCCCTTTCAATGATTTTAAAAATAACGAAATAATTGTTTCTTCTTTTAAAGTAATAACAGATTTCACAACTTCATTATTCTTAAATTCATCAGCATCAAAATATAAAAACATATATGGTTTTTCAAAAACTATCTTATTTATTTTCTCTTTATTATTAATAGAAATCTCTTTTAAATCATCAATATATTGTTGTAATTTAAAAGATGATACAGCTTTATAACAACATTCATTTAAATTACATTTACAAACTCCTTCTAAAGTAATAGTTAACGGTATTTTAAAATAAAATAACATAACTATTAAAATAATAATAATTAAACATAAAATAAAGCTTTTAAAATATAATAGATGATCCTTAATTTTTAAAAGATCTTTAATTTCCAATATTAATCACCTCTTTAAAAAATTTATTATTTGGTCTATGAGTAATATATATAACAGTTTTATTTTTCAAATAAGGTATTAACTTAGATAAAATCAAAACCTCTAAATCATTATTTACTTCACTTAACACTTCATCAAATAAATAAATCGGTGATTCATTTAAAATTGCTCTTGCTAATAAAATCCTTTGCTTTTCACCACCAGATAAATTACAATCATCTAATCTTATATAATCATTATAATGAAAAGATTTCTTAACAACTATATCTTCAATTAAACAAATATCACAAACTTTCTTAAATAAACTTTCAGATACTACTCTTCCAAACAAAATATTATCTTTAATAGTTCCATTTATTAAAGATTCATCTTGTCCTAAATAAGTTATATTTTTTCTTATCGTAGCTAAAGAATAATCTAAAATATTAACATTATTAATTTTAATAACTCCTTTATAACCACTTAACTGTCTTATTAATAACTTACAAATCGTACTTTTACCACACCCACTTTTTCCCAATAATAAAACATGATAATTTTTTTTAACTTCAAAATTAATATTTTTTACATTTAAATGATAACCATCATAAGCATACGATAAATTTAAAAATTCAATATTACCATTAAAAAACTTTTTAGAATTATCTAACTCTTCTTCTTTAATACTTTCAAAATCACCAATTTTATTAAACAAACCCTTCAAATAATAAAAACTAGGCATTAAATCAATAATTTGTTTTAAAGGTTCAATAAAATGATTTAATAAAGATTCAATTAAAATAAATTCAAATATACTAATCTTTTGTAAACCAACATAATAAAAACCTACTCCGGTAATTAAAAATACCATAAATTCTAAAATAATTTTTTTATAAAAATTTTGCTTCCTTAATTTTTGTTCATTAAAATAAATTCTTTTTAAATAACAATATAAACCATTTTCAATTCGATTAACTATAAAAGAAGTTTGATTTAAATTTTTCATTGAAATAAAAACATTTAAACTTTCATTTAAAATAGTTTGCCAATTAGCATTTTCTTCCATTTGTTTTAATAAATCCAAATAAATACTTTTACCAAATATATAACTTACTATAAAATAAACAATAATTCCTATTATTAAAACACCCGCAAAAAAAGACTCTAAATTAAAAATCAAAATAAAAGTTAAAAAAGCTAATAAAACATTTATAAAACAATTAACAATAATTTCTATAAAACCATTCTCAATTGATTCAGCCTCTTTAATTCTTGCCAATAACTCCCCTTTAGTATAAGAATTAAACTCTCTTACTGGTATATACATTAAATGTCTTAAAAAAGCATATAAAAATTTACCTTCCATATTTTTATTTAATAAAATTTTAAAATTATCTTTAAAATTTTCTAAAAATATTTTAATTAAAATAAAAATTCCATATAAACTAATTAAAATTATAAATTGTTTTTCACTATAAAAATTAGTAACCTCTTCAAAACAAAATTTATAAAAAAAGCTAAGAAATATTGTACACATAGTAAATAGAAAACTAAACCAAATAATTGGAATAATTAATTTTTTTTCTTTACTTAAATAATTTTTAAAAATTAAAAACATTTTCTTTTCTTTAGGTAATTTAGGAATTTTAGACATTGGAATAGCATTTATAACAACATTAGTCCACAAAGATAAAAACTCTCTTTTTTTAATTGTTACCTTACCTTTAGCCGGATCCATTAAAATAACTTTATTTTTATAAATTTTTAATAACACAACAAAATGAGTTAAACCATTACTATACTTAAAGTGAACTATACTTGGAAGTAAAATATTATCTAAATTTTTTTCTTTTACTTTACATCCATAAGCATTAAAATTATACTTTTTTAATGTTTCAATTATGTGATAAGCACTTACACCTTTAGAATCTTGATAAGTATCAATTCTTAATCTTTCAAGTGGAACATATCCACCATAATATAAAATAATCGATAAGATACAACAAACTCCACAATCTTTAATATCACGTTGTCTAACAATTATATTCATCTAATTCATCCTTTCTACTCTTATATTCCCATAAAAAAAGTTATTTCCTTTTTTTAAAGAAAATAACCAATTACTTTTTCTTCTTTTTTTTCTTCTTTTTTATTTCTTTTTCCTTTAAAGATATTTTTTTCATAAGATCAAACTCTTTTTGATTAGTATTAAATATATTAGGAAAAGCTTTTAATAAACGATTAGGATATTTTTTAAATCCTTTTATATTTTTTAATTGTTTAGTTAACATTTTTTCAAATAAACCAGGTATTTTACTTAATTTTTCATTTTTTAAATTTTCTACAATAATAAGTCGATTTCTTAATGAATAAGCTACTAAAATAGAGTATAAAACATCAAAAACAAAAATAATTAATAATATAATTGCAGACCAAATTAAATATTTATCCTTTATTTGTAATAAAAATCTAGCTAACCAAGGTCCAACAAAATAAACTATAATAATCGATCCTATTCCAAATAAAATAGCATTTACTAAACAAATTCTACCTTGAATATTAAATTTTTGATTACTATAATCCCACCATTTATTATGAAATATTTTTTCTAAAACATAACTAGTTATATATTCAATAGAAGTTGTAATAATCATTCCAAGTAAAAAAACTAAAATTGGACTTTCTTTAAAGGGTTTTAAAAAAGTAAGTAAACAAATACTACCAAAACCATAAATAGGAATAACCGGTCCACATAAAAAACCACGATTAGTAATTTTTTTATTTACAATAAAACAAGTTATCATTTCAGCAACATATCCTATCACACTAAATAATAAGAATTCCATAAAAAGTAAAGAAAATCGATACATAAAGTAACCCCACTTTCTATTCTAAGTATATCATAACTTGCCCAAAAAAATGTAATAATTTTATATTAAGAACATATAGTATAGTAAATGATGGGAGAAAAATTATGATAAATAAACAAAGCTTATGGTTTGTAACCTTATTTAGTCTAATCTTAGTCTTAAGTATTTACTATGTTACAATGTCTGATAACAGTCTAGAAAAAATATTAGGTGAACAAAATGATACAGCATTAGTTTCAAATGAAGTTAACGAAAATTCACAATTAGTTGCTTTAAGAGTTAAAGAAGATGAAGAAGTTTTAAAAGAAATGGAATCTTTTCAAGCAATTTTATTAGATAGTACCAAAACTAGTGAAGAAAAAAGTGATGCTTATAATTCACTTATGACTTTAAATTCTAAAAAAGGCCAAGAACAAAAAATGGAAGATAAAATAAAAAAAGAATATCAATTAGATAGTTTTGTTAAAATTAAAGATGATACAATTAGTATTACTATATCATCAAAAGACCACAGTGCTAATTTAGCTAATAATATTATTAGAACTATCCAACAAATGTGTGATAAAAATATGTATATAACAGTTAAATTCCAAGAATAGGAATTTTTTTTAGGTTGCCTTTTGATTAATATTTCATAAACTATCATAGATAATTGGATTAAAGAAAGGAAGTAATTTAATGGCAAAAGGTATTTTAACTAATCGCGAATATCAAGTATTTAAACTTTTAATTGAAAATAAAAGTACCAAAGAAATAGCTGATATTTTAAACATTAGTGAAAAAACAGTGCGAAATCATATATCTAATGCAATGCAAAAACTAGGAGTTAAAGGTCGAGCTAGTGCAGTCATAGAATTAATTAAATTAGGTGAATTATCTATATAAAAAAGAGATATTAAGTTACCTCTTTTTTAAAAGTTTCTTAAAATTTCAATCAAAACAAATTGATAATCACTATAACTATTTAAATAACCTTTTTCAATTTCATCTAAAGTAGGATTTAAAGTTATTTGATACCTTTTATATCCTAAATCTTTTAAAGTATCAAATTTTTTTACAAAATCATCATATTCATCAGAATGAATAAATTTGATTAAAGATAAAATACTTTTATATGTTAAATCAGTTAATTCATTTTGCTCACCAATAATAATTCTAATTAAATTATCATTATAACTAGATTTATAAAATAATAAACTACCAATAGCATCTTGATAATAACCTGTACCTAAAATTCGAGGCTCATTACCTTTAAAAAAATCTTCAGTTATATAAATTTGTTCTTTTTCTTTCTTAAAAGTTTCTAAAACCATATCTGATTTTTTATAAAAAAAGAAGAAATAAAAATCAAAACTATATACAATAACTATTAAAAAAACTAAAATAAATATTAAAATTTTTTTAGAATTCAAAACCATATCCCTTTCTAATTAAATTTAAAAATTTTACGAGCTATTTTATAACCCGGTATACTAATTATTCGAGGTAAATTACTTGCACCAGAAACAGAAATTTTACAAATTTTATATAATCTTTTATTTTTATCTTTTAAATATTTCCATAAATCTTCTTTCTTTTTTTGACATTCTAAAGTATTACCTAATTGTAATAAAATAGTAGATACACTCATCATAATGTCTAAATAATGAATTAAATATTTAGCACATTTTTTATTTGTCTCCCAATAATCATAAGGATTAAAAAAATCAATCATCATTTTAGTTATAAATATTTGTTGATCAACTCTTTTAACCATTACTTGTTCATTAACAGATTGATCACTTCTACCAATATAATAACGATAAAAATCAACATTTAAATAATACATTGTTTTAATTTTGGGAAGTGGATAATAAACAAAAATATTATCAACATAAAAAGTATGTTCAGGTAATTTTATTTTAGTGCTTTTTAAAAATTTTGTATTATATAAAACAGAATGCATCAATAAATAAGAACCAGGTTTAAATTTACCAACTTCATTCCAAGTAAAAACTTTATTTTCAGGCAAAACTTTAGAATAAGATACAACTTTCTTCTTTGCTCCAACTTTTTCATAAACATAATTAACAATCATCATGTCAACTAAACTATTTTGTTTCTTTAACATTTTAATTGTTTCAAGGACTTTTTGTAGGGCATCATAATCTACCCAATCATCAGAATCAACAACTTTATAATATAATCCAGAAGCATTTTTTAAACCAACATTAACACCTGAACCATGACCACCATTTTCTTTATGAATAGCCTTAATAGTATCAGGATACTTCTTTTGATAAGAATCCGCGATTAAAGAAGTTTTATCTGTACTACCATCATCAACAATAATAATTTCAACATCATCTTTAAAAGGAACCAAACTATCAAGACATTTTTTCATATATTTCTCTGAATTATAGCACGGAATTGCAAAAGTAATTAATTTCATATTCTACCTCTATTCATAATTTAATTATATATCGAATAGAACTATTTTTCAATTTTTCTTTTTAAAGTTTCTCCTTCATATCTAGATTTTAATAAACCATCTTTTTGCATTATAGCTAAAGTACGCATATTTTCTAAACATTCTCTTTTTAAAACAATTTGCTTATTTTCATCTTTAAAATCAATTTTTCTTTTTTGTAATTCACTATAAGCATCTTTAACTTTAAAATTATTAGAATCTAAATTATAATGCAACATATCTTCTAAATATAAACCTTCTTCTTCATCATCATATTTTAATTTTTTAGAAACAATAAGATCTTGATTATCTACCGTAGTAGTTATATTTTCATCTTTATAATATTCTTTAGATTGCCAATTATATAAAATAGTAGTATCCAAAGAAACAAATTTAATAATAGAATCACTTATACAAGAAATAGATACATAAGGTCTAAATTTTAAACATTTAAAACTTTTAGCAAAATAATTTTTTTCATTCATATCATAATGAACAATATCATAATGTATTTTTGAAAAAGCAATAATAAAATTATAATCATCACAAAAAACAACTTTTTTAAAAAATAATTTATGACCTAAACATTTTAATTTATTATTATCATTATCTTTTAAATAAATAAAACCAAGTTTATTTTGTTCAATATTATATTCTTTAGTTTTTAATAAAAACATAAAAAAGCCTTCTCTCTTTTAGAAAACATCTTACCTTAAAAAATGAAATATTTCAACTTAAAATTAAGAAAGATTAAAAAAAGAATAGATAAACTATTCTATTTTAAAAAGATACTCCTTCCCAAGATGGAAGAACATTAGGATCTGGTGTATTAGCTGGACAACCACTAAACATTCCAAAGGTATTAGAACTAGAATTATGAATAAAATTTGGTCCATAAGTTATGTTTTTTAGATTTTCATCATTAGAAAACATAGCTGTCATTTTTGTTACACTACTTGTATTAAATGTAGATAAATCCAAACTTGGAAGTGAAATACAATTCATAAACATCCAACTCATATCTTCGACACTACTGGTATCAAAACTACTTAAATCTAAACTTTGTAATTGACTACATCCGTAAAACATATAACCCATAGTTGTTACACTACTCGTATCAAAATTGGCTCCTAATGTTAAACTTGTTAAGTTACTCATTTCTCGAAACATAGAAGCCATTTGGATTACTTGACTGGTATTAAAGCTACTTAAATCTAAACTTTGTAATTGGCTACATCCGTAAAACATAGCAGCCATTTTTTCTACACTACTGGTATCAAAATTGTCTCCAAAAATTAAAGTTTGTAAGTTGCTCATTCTGGAAAACATAGAACTCATATCTGTTACTTTACTTGTATCAAAACCACTTAAATCTAATTTTTGTAATTGACTACAACCTCGAAACATATCTTCCATTTTTTCTACACTACTGGTATCAAAATTGTCTCCAAATGTTAAACTTGTTAAGTTGCTCATTCCAGCAAACAAACCATTCATTTGAACTATTTGACTTGTATCAAAACTACTTATATCTAATTCTTGTAATTGCTTACAATTTTGAAACACATAATTCATAAAATAAAAAACATTACTGGTGTCAAAATTGCTTAAATCTAAATTTTGTAATTGGCTACATCCGCAAAACATAGAACTTATATTTTCTACTTTACTTGTATCAAAACCACTTATATCTAATTCTTGTAATTGACTACAATTGTAAAACATACCAGCCATATCTGTTACATTACTCGTATTAAAATTACTTAAATCCAAGGATTGTAAATTGCTCATGTAAAAAAACATATCACTCATATCTGTTACGCCACTTGTATCTAAATTTTGCATTCCTGCTATTTCAGTTACTTTATTAAAATTATAAAATAAATTTGAACTATTACTATTTAATTTTATTCCGCCATCTCCTTGTATATATCCGATGCAATTGGTATCATCACTTTCACATACAACATAACTTTGTACTGCATCTGCACTTCCAGAAATGCCTTCATTAAATGGGCCATATACTACTTGCCCTTCTCCTGCTGTTTTTGCTTGCTTTTTTGTTTCTATTACTATTTTGGTTATGTTATTTTTATATCCCCACATTCCATCCGTATCAGAATCTCCACTTAGCGCTCTTAATGTTCCAGCATTGGCAAATTGATCATATTTATATTCAGCACTTAAGGTTATTTTTCCTTTCCATCCTGCATTTTGTGTATCCTCTTGTAATGGTGTTTCTTGATCTAAATATAATAATAAATTATATTCTTTTACTTCATTGGCTTTTAAGGTAAAACTTTTTAAACTATAAGCATGTATGGAATCTTCTATTACTTTATTGGCATCATTATTTGGATTTCCTGTTAATTTTGTACTTTTATTTAATTTTTTATGATAATCAGTTTCATATAGTATTGCATCTATCCACTCATCATCTAGTTGTTTTTCTGTTTCACTATTTAAACTTTCTAAATTAATTGTGGCACTTGCTAAGCTACTACACTGATTTGTTATTGTAAAATGATATGGTGTTGCTTCTGTTAAAAAACTTTCTAATTCTTCATCACTTAATGGATATGCTTTATTAAGAGTTATGTCATTTTCTCCTACAAACTCTATATTAAAACAATCTGTTCCTACTACATTTACTCCTGTTTGTTCTTTTGTTAATCTCCAATATGCATATGTTAATCCTAAAGTTATAAGTATCAAACATACTACTCCTATTATCATTATTACAAATGTTTTATTACTCTTTTTTTCCATAAAATATGCCCTTTCTATCATGTCTA
>CANRHC010000063.1 GCA_947630305.1 uncultured Bacilli bacterium | reverse complement strand
GTACCTTAAACTCTTGTATTTACTTACCAAAATAGTCATTTCTTCTATTTTTGGATTTAACCGATACCTCCATGTCCTGGATCAATGACAATTATTTTGTCACTTAAAGGACCACTAGCATAGGATGGGTTGATATATAAAATTAAAGTCAAAATGCAAAATGTTAAAAAACAAATAAAATAATTAATTTTCATAATATTCCTCATAATTATTATATGAAAAAAATTATTTAAACATTATTCTATTGTAACGCCACCATCAACAACAACTGTTGCACCAACCATATATGAAGATAAATCACTTGATAAAAAGGCTACAACATTGGCAATTTCTTCGGGATCCGCTAAACGACCTAAAGGAATTTGGGTACAAAATTTTTGATATGTTTCTGGGTCATTATCTCGAACATTTTCTATTAAAGGTGTTTGGGTTACACCAGGACATACAGCATTAATCCGAATATTATTTTTACATTCTTCTAAAGCAACTGATTTAGTCAAACCTAAAACGGCATGTTTACTGGTATTATAAGGAACTATACCAGGATTTCCTAAGATTCCTGAAGTTGATGAGATATTAACTATTGCTCCTCCATTATTTTGATGCATTGCTTTAATTTCTTCTTGACAACAAAGGAAAATTCCTCGAACATCTAAATTTATTACTTCATCTAGATTTTTTACTGGTGTATCTACTAAATTAATTGTTGCACTAGATTTACCAGCATTGTTACATGCACAATCTAAACGATCATAATGATTAATAGTAAATTCAATCATGTTTTTGACATCTTTTTCTTGAGTAACGTCTGCATAAATTGGCAAGGCATTTCCCCCACTTTCATTAATTTCTTGAGCAACTTTTGTAGCATTTTCTAAGTTTATGTCTGCTATTACAACTTTTGCTCCTTCTTTGGCATAGACTTTAGCAATGGATTTTCCAATACCTTGTCCACCCCCTGTTACAATAGCTACTTTATTTTCTAATAACATAAAATCTCTCCTATCATGTTTTTAGTATACCCTAAATTTTTTATAATTAGGAGATTTTATTTTAAAGGTTGACAATAAAATGGATATTTTTTTATTTTTGATTTAGTAATTTGAAAGTTTCTTTTGGGATTTATTTTAATATTTTTTTATTTAAATTAGATTTTCTTTTAGGATCATTTATATTTGAAATGACATGTAGTATATATGAATCTACCATTGACAATTTTTGGTATATTTCTGGTTGTTGTTGTTCTTTAATTTTAGCTGATAATTGTTCAGGATTATTGTTTTTTAAAGCAATTATTTTTTCTTTGGCATATTGTAATTCTTCTTTTGTTAATTTGCTTAACATTAGTTTTTCAAGAGATTCATTGCGGAAATAATTATATATTTTGATGATGTCTTCATTTTGGCATTCGTTGTTTATGTATTTTCTAATTAGTCTTGCAAATACTTTATTTTTACTGTATTTGCTTGCTTCTTCTAGTTCTTCGTATGATAAGTCAGATATTTTTTTAGAGTCAAAATATTCTATTCGTTTTTTTTCAAAATTTGGTTCATATGATAGCCATTTAATCCATTCAATAAGTATGTAGTTATCTATTGTTTTTCCATGTATATTTGTTTTTCTTTCTTTATTAATTATTTTATCAAAGGTATTCATAGTTTCAAACCTCCCGTAATCTTTTTTATTCTATCACATTTTTTATTTAATTTAAATATGATTTGGTTATGGATATTCTCCTTTTTGTATTTTAAATCTTCAAGGTTAATACTTATAATTTGATTTTATTTTGAATTAAGTATTTTTTATAAATATTTTAAAACTCGAACTAAAAAGTTTGAGCATAAATAAATTGGTGAATCTTTCTCAAGCTAAAAACAAACTGTTATGTTTTTAGTTATGGCTTTTTAATCTAAATAACTAAATTTTATCATAATAAGTCCACATTCTAATAATATTAATTTCTTTTTTTTCTTCATCTATTTCATAAACAATTCTATGTTGTCTATTGATTCTTCTAGAATATAATCTTAATAATTCACCAGTTAATTTTTCATATGATGATGGATAACAAAAAGAATTTTCCATCATTAGATTTAATATATTTTTACAATTTTTATCAAGATTAGAATTTTTTAGTTTTAATTTATCTTTTTCGGCCTGTTTAGAAAATTTAATTGTATATATATTTACCATTCTTCATCTTTTTCATATTTTTTTGCTGATTCCCAATTTTCATTATATTATTAATATTATCTACATAACCTTGAATGCTTGATAAAAATAATGTTTCTTCAATATTTTTCCATTCATCTTCAGATATTAATACAGCATTTTTTTCCTGATTATTTACAATAGTAATATGATTAAAACCAACATTAACATCTGATACCAATTGGTATAAGGTTGCTCTAGCCTTAGTTATATTTATTGTACTCAAATTACCTCATTTACATTATAACGTACCTTTTTACGTACGCCAAGTATCTATTATTATATGCAAATATTAAATAAAAATGTATCAAAAAGGAAGAGTATTAACCTCTCCCAAAATATCAACGAACAAACAAAAAGTTTGTTTAATACTACACTGGTGGAGTAGAGGGGAATTGAACCCCTGTCCAAACAATTCTATGATAAAACCTCTACAAGTTTAGTTAGAATTAAATTTAATATTAGCTATGGATCTAACCCACCAAAGACTAATACGATTCTTAGTATAAATTCGTAATATTTCCTAAGAAAAAAATATTATATATCTTATGTTTATGAACCCTTTATTAACCCCATAAGATAAAGTTAACAAGAGCCTTCTCATACCTATAAAACTAGGCTGCTACTGGAGCAAAAGAAGCGGAAAAGTTATTCTCTCCGTTTATTTTTTTGGTGCATTTAAAGTATGCCTACTACTTGCAGTCTTATCTAGTAATTGCTGTCGAAGCCATTACTACCCCATACGTATTTATTTTATCATACTATTCATTAATATGCAATGTTCTTGACTTTTAGGGTTATTTGATGTAATATACTTTAATAATTAATGGGGGATATATATGAAGAAAAAAACTAAGAATATTGAAGAAAAAAATGAAAATGAAGAAATTGGATTTCATTTAGATTGGATTTCTTTAGGTATTAAATTGCTTATTTTAATTGGTTTTATTTTTATGATTATATTTGTTGTTGCTAATCTTAATAAAAGTAAAAAAAATACGACTTTTAATAAAAATATTGAATTGATGCGAGCTGGAGCTTATAATTATTTTAAAGAAAAGGAAAATCGCCCTGTAAATGAAAATGAAGAAATTGATATTTCTTTAAATGATATGATTGACTCTAATATTGTGGAGGAATTAAATGTTTCTAAAAAAGTTGTTTGTGATAGAAATATAAGTGGTATTGCTGTTACGAAAATAAATGATGTAAAGTATAATTTAGATGTTCATTTATTATGTGGTGAAATGGAAAAAACGGAAAATTATACATTAAATTATAATTCTTTAAAAAAAGAAGCTAGTTCAAATGTTAATGAATCTACAAATAATAGTGGCGAAAATTTAACTACTATGTATGAGTTAAAAAGGACAGTTCAAGCTGAAAATAGTTATAGATGTCCAAATGGTTTTACTTTAATTGGCACTAAATGTTATAGTAATGTTTCAGTTTTAAAAGCAAGTGCTGTACCAATTTATGATGTTAAACCTGATAAAAATGTTTTGGCAAGTTATCATAAAGAGGAAATTAATTATGAATATGCTGATTTAATTGTTACGGATGAAAAAGATCTTATAAAATGTCCTGAAGGATTTACTTTGGAAAATGATAATTGTCAAAAAATTGAAGATATAAAAGTTAAAAATACTAAAAAATATATTTGTCCTGAAGGATATACTTTAAATGGAACTAAGTGTATAAAAAAATTGGCTTTAAATACTATTGAAACTTATAGGTGTAAAAGTGGAACATTAACGAGTGATAATCGTTGTAAAATTACAACTGAAGCTACAGTTTCTTGTAAGATGGGTACTTTTGATAGTAGTAAAAAGATGTGTTATGTTCTGATTAATGCAACTCCAAATTATAGTGATTGGAAAAATATGGGTGAGATTAAAACAAAGGATAAAAAAAGTAATACTAATCTTGTATATTATACTTATTTGGGTAAAACTTCTAATGGTCTTTATAGGTATAATATGATGACTAGAAAAATTTTAAATTATACTTGTAAAGTTGGATCTTATAGTGGAAATGGTAAATGTCGTTATTATCATTCTAGTTATTCTAAGTATTCTTGTAAAAGTGGAACGTTAAATGGAAGTAGTTGTATTAGTTATACAAATGCTGTCAAAGTTATAAGTACAGGTAATTGTCCTAGTGGTTATACTAAGGAAAATAATGCTTGTGTTAAAAAAGTTAATGCGGCTAGTACAATTTCTAAGAAATACTATTGCAATGTTGGTTCGATAGTTACTAAAGATAAAAAATGTATGACAATTACTGAACCTATAGTAAAAGATGGTGGTAAAGTTTATTCTTGTCCTGATGGTTATGAAATGATTGGTAAAAGTTCACGAGCTACTTGCCGTAAAAAAAATGTGACTCCTGGTTATTATTATTGTAATGATGATAATGCTGTTTTAGATAATGGTCGTTGTATTACTGCTTCTGTATCCACTTTCAAAGGTTATAAGTGTCCTAGTGGTTATGAATTAGCTGGTAATTATTGTTACAAGTATACTAAAAGTGAAACTTTACAAGCGACAAAAATTGCTGGTGGTATTTTAAATGAAGAATATATTTGGAGTACCTCTAGTAAATTAGATGGTTGGACATTTACAGGAAATACTAAAAAAGTTTAATTTAAAAAACTTTTTCGACTTTTTTAGTTTATAATATTATTTAGGAGTTGGTTTATAATGTCTTGTTTTGATAAAGTTAAAGATTTTAAAAAGAAATATCCTAAAACTGTTGCTTGGCGTCTATATCAAAATTCAAGTGTTGTTGAAGAACATTTAAATCCTGATGAAGAAGTTTTGTATGCTTTTGTTGGACAAAAAAATGATAATTTTTTAGATTTTTTTACTACTGCAGCTGTTATTCTTACAAATAAAAGAATTTTAATTGGTCAGAAAAGAATATTGTTTGGTTATAGTTTAAATTCTATAACTCCGGATTTATTTAATGATATGCAAATTTTTAGAGGACTTTTGTGGGGAAAAATTACTATTGATACGGTGAAGGAAACTGTTATATTGACTAATTTGGATAATAATTCTTTAGTAGAAATTGAAACGATAATCTCTCAGTTTATGATGGAAGAAAAGAAAAAATATGGTTATAGAAATTTAGAAGAAAATTAATATTGTACCCTAATTTAAAAAGTTACATATTTTATATTAGGAGTGATAAAAATGTATGATCATTATATTTTAGAAGAGGGAGATACTTTAGATAGTGTTTGTAATTTATTGCATTTAGATAAAAAGAGTATTATGGAGTTAAATAATATTGTTAATGAAAGTGATGTTAGAAGTGGAAGGCAAATTAAGGTTCCAATAAGTGATTCTAGTTATTTTAATACATATTCTATTGAAAATGGGGATACTTTATATGGTATAGCTAGGAAATATAATATTAATCCTCAATTATTAGCTAGTATGAATGGATTAAATATGGAGGATTATATTTATCCTAATCAGGAAATTTTAATACCTAAAAATAATTATAGTTATTATATTACTAAAGATGGGGATACTTTAAATACTGTTTCTACAATGTTTAAAACTAATATACCTAATTTACTTGATGATAATAAAATCATTTATTTATCTGAAGGACAAATTCTTGTTCATCGAAAATAATATAGCATTTTTGAAATGCTTTTTTTAATAGCATTTTTATATTAAATATGTTATTATTTATATAAATAAAAAGGAGGAATTACGTTGATATTAAGAAAACCTTATGCTTTTTTAATTAAACATTTTAAATTAATTCACCTTATTTTAAGCTTATTGTTTTTATATTTGTTATTTCAAACAGAAAGTATAAATAAATTTTTGGTAGATTATGTGAATGCTGGGTATACTACTAATGAATTAAATATTGCAAGTAATTATATTAATCCGCTTGTTTATGTCGTTATTTCAGTTATTTTAATATTTACTATTTTAATTTATTTGTTAATGAAACAAAAAGAAAAAAGTACAAAATTATATTTTGAGATAGTTATTTTTTATATTATTTTATTAATTTCAACTATATTAACAAATAATGCTTTTAATAGTATTGAGGCTGGAACTTTATCAACTCAAGCTGGAAGAATATTTAAGGATTTATCATTTGCTTTTTATTTGCCACAGATTTTCTTTTTTATTTATGCATTGTTAAGGGGTATTGGCTTTGATATTAAAAAATTTGATTTTGAAACTGATGTTAAGGAATTAGAAATTACTGATTTAGATCGTGAAGAATTTGAGGTTACTTTAGGTAAGAATAATTATAAATATAAAAGAGGTTTTAGAAGATTTAAACGGGAATTTAAGTATTATTTTTTAGAAAATAAATTCGTTTTTTTAATATTTTTTATAGTTCTTTTTTTGATAGTTGGGGTAGTGTTATATTTAAATTTTGAAGTTTTTCATAAATCTTATGGTCAACAACAGATGTTAAATCATAATGGTTTAAATATTAAAGTAGTGGATAGTCTTTTAACTAATAGGACTACTAATGGAGAGATTATTTCTAAAGATAAGTATTATTTAGCTGTTTCTTTAGATATATTAAATAATAATAGTAGTAAAGTAAAACTTGATTATGGAAATTTTAAAGTTTATGCAAATGGTGATTATTTGTTACCTGTTCTTGATCGAAGTAATTTTTTTCCAGATTTAGGTATTTCTTATACAAGAGACAGTTATATTGAAACTAAGAAGCAAAATACTTATGTTTTGGTTTATGAAGTTCCTAATATAAATACTCATTATGATTTAAAAATTTTAGAATCATTAGAAAATACTTTAATTGGAGTAACACCTATTTATAAAACTATAAAATTAAATTATGAAACGATTGTAGATGATTATGATTTTAAAACTTATGAATTGGGAAAAATTTTAGATTTATCTGATACGTTACTTAATGTTACGGAATTGCAAATTAAAAGTTATTCTTTTGTAAATCAATATACTTATAGTTATAAAAAATGTACTAGTAATAATATTTGTCAAGATTTGAATAAAACTATTAATTCTAATGATAATAAGTATGTTAATAATAAAATAATTATTGCTTTAAATGTTTTATTTAATCTTGATAAGACTTCTTATTATTATCAAAGTAAGAAAAATAATAATAGTTTTATTAATGATTTTGTTAAAATTAGAGCTATTAAAGATGGTAAAAAAACTGAATATCCTGTAGAGAGTATAACTCCTTTAGAATTAAATGATGTTTGGTTATTGAATGTAGACAGTGATATACAAAAATGTGATAAGATTGATTTATTAGTTACACTTCATGGTAAAAATTATGTAATGAATTTAAAATAGACTTTTAATAAGTTTATTTTTTGTTTTAAAATTAATATAAAATACTATTTTATTAATAGACAATGACATAAAAAATATTGAAAAAGCATATTCTATTGGTATAACGACTATTTTATTTGTCCATATAATTCTAATTATTCTGGTTATCAAGTATCAAGTTGGAATGAAATGATACCTATATTAGAAAAAATAATAAAAAGAAAATAATTTAATCTTGAATTATAAAATATTTTCTTATAAACATTTTTTGTTAGAAATAACATATCCCTATTTATATAGTCTTTAACATAACTAAATCCTTAACATAATTAAAAAAAGTATCTATTTTCTATAGATACTATACTATTAATATTGGAGGAGCCGACCAGATTCGAACTGGTGATCAGGGTGTTGCAGACCCACGCCTTAGCCACTTGGCTACGGCTCCATATATGTTATTTTAATATAAAACCATCTATTTGTCAAAACAAACTTATGTCCTTTATTTATTATTTTATGAAAAATTTAAAAATTAAATACTTTTATAAAAATTTATGTTATACTTAATTTGAGTATATCAGAATAAAATGGAGGTTTTATTTATGAAACGTAATTATATTGTTTTTAAAGACAAGAATTCATTATTAAGTTGTATTTTACTTGCTTTTACAGCTGGATTAGTTATGCTTGGACTTTCGGTGGTTTTTTCTGTTAATCATGATTGGCAAAATTGGAACAATAATGATATTAGTTTTAGAACTTATGAATTGTCAAATAATCTTTCCCAAAGTGAAATTTCTAAATTAGAAAATTTAAATGAAGTTGAAAAAGTAGTTAGTCCAATGGAATATAGTATATCTGCAACAAATGTTTTTTTAGAAGATAATCCAAATAGTAGTTTATATATATTAGGTTTACCAGATGATGAACTTGAAAAACTTTTAAATGATAATTTTAAAAATGTTAATAATAAAAATTATCTTATTTGTTCTAATGAATTTAAACCTAGAAATGCTACTATATATTATAATAATGTTGATTATATTGATTTAAGTAATAATGTTGGTCAAAATATTGTTTTAAGTTTTAATAATCAGAATGAAGAATTATTGTTAGCTGGTTTATATGATAATGAATTATTTTTTAATAAAAATGATATTTGTTTTTCAAGTTTTGAAGTTGTTAAAAGATTAAATGATAAATATTATAATGATGAAAGTTTTGCTAACGATAAATATCGTTTAATTGCTAATAAAGCTATTAATAGTAATAATGTTGTTAGCACTTTGAAAGATAATGGTTATGTAATTAATAATTTTAAAGTTAAAAATGTTGATATAAAAGATAAAATTTTAAGTTATGTATTTTGGTTAACTATAGTTATTGGTTTATTTTCATTTTTTGGTACTTATTTATTTATTATTAAAAATATTCATAATTATCGTAAAGATGAAATTTTTATGCAAGGTTTAACATCTTATGCTTTGGCGATTGTTATAAGTTTTTCTGGTTTTTTAATTATTGAAAATTATTTCTTATCTCAAAATTATTTGTTTGAACATATGGATATGACTTATAGTTATCTTGCTTTATTTATTGGAGTATTAATAACTTTTGTAACTCCTATATATTCTAATATATGCATGAAAAAAAATAAAAAAGCTACAAAATAGTGAGACTGCTGAAAAAGTAGACAAAATTAAAACTGATATTTAGAATTAGGTTCTAGTTATCAGTTTTTTATGTTTTT
>CANRHC010000062.1 GCA_947630305.1 uncultured Bacilli bacterium | reverse complement strand
TACTTGACATAAAAAAATCCAGTATCTAACTGGTGTTGAATAAGATTTGGATTTAAGCCAACTGCAAAACTCGGGAGTAACAAATAAAGAATTAGGAACTAAGTTAATTAATGATATTTTAAAAGAAATATAAATATTTTTGTATTGAACAGATATTGAAAGTGCATTGACATTTTAACTTAAAATTGATATTATGAGTTTAGAATGAAAGAGGTATGTTATGGAATCTAATACAACTAATATGAGTTTTCGAGTAGATAAGACAATTAAGAAAAAAGCTGATGCCCTATTTAAGAGTTTAGGATTAAATACTTCTGTTGCCTTAAATATGTTTTTAACTCAATGTGTAAGAGAACAAGGTATACCATTTATTCCTAAAATGACTAGTGAATCTAAAAAAAATAACTCTATAATTGAAGATGAAAATTTAATTAATAATAATATTGAAGATTTATTATAAAAATAAGTGTCAAAGAATGTTATTTATATTGTCTGTTTTTTTATATATGTGTTAGAATGATTTTAGGTGATTAAAATATGGATTATAAATTTACATCAAAAGATGAATCTGATACTTTAGAATTAGCTCAAAATATTGAAAGTGAAAAATTTCCTAATATGATTATATGTTTAAATGGAGAACTTGGAAGTGGAAAAACTGTTTTTGTTAAAGGTTTTGCATCTTCATTAGGTATAACAGATAATATAACTTCCCCAACATTTAATATCGTAAAAGAATATTTAAATGGTGAATTGCCATTATATCATATAGATGCCTATCGCCTTGAAGATAAAAAAGATAATATCGGTATATCTGATTATTTTAATAAAGATGGAGTAACTATTATTGAATGGGCTGAATTAATTGAAGATGAATTACCAGAAGAAAGATTAGATATTATCTTTAAATTAATTGATGAAAATACCAGAGTTTTAATATTAAAACCTCATGGTAAAATATATGAAGATATATGTGAATCTGTTTTATAAGAGTGGATAACTCTTTTTCTTTTTCAAAAAAAATGTTATACTATCTAGTGTTTTAAGAAGGTGTTTTATGTTAACTTTATTTATTGATACTCATACAACATATATAAGATTAGGATTAGTATTAGATAATCAACTTTTAAAAGAAGAAAAAACAACTGAAAAATTAGATCATAGTACAATATGTATTCCC
This sequence comes from uncultured Bacilli bacterium, assembly GCA_947630305.1. GTDB lineage: Bacteria > Bacillota_I > Bacilli_A > RF39 > UBA660 > Ventrenecus. Next base: position 8,144 of record CANRHC010000062.1, on the reverse strand, counting down.
ACGCTTATTAAATTAATGAACGAAAGTAATAAAACAGTAAAAGATTTAACTGACATTGTAGTAGTTAATGGACCAGGATCTTTTACTGGTGAACGCCTAGGCGTCACGATTGCTAAAACCTTAGCCTATACTCTTCAAATTCCCATACGTTCTATTACAAGTATTGAAACATGCCTTTCAACTATCAATTTCAAAAAACCTACTTATTTTTCATTAAGTGAAAAAAATGGTTATTTTCTTGCTTTATATAATCAAAATAAAGAATTAATTAATGATTATTTTTATTTATCTAAAAGTGAATATAATGATTTTATTCAAAATAATGAAGTTATAAAAGTAGAAGAATATGATATATTAGAAAGTGTTAAATTTGCTCATCAAAAACAACCTTTAAATCCTCATTTAGTAAATCCTTTATATGTTAAAAAAATAGAGGTTTTAAAATGATTAGAAAAGTAGAAGAAAAAGATTTAGAAAGTATTTATAAACTAGGTACTACCTTACATGTTAATTATCGCATCATTACTAACTTGAATGAAATTTTAAAAAATAATATTAATCATATCTATGTTTATGAACAAGATAACAAAATAATTGGTTTTATCCATTATACTAAATTATATAATTCTGTTGATTTAGTTGATATAGTAGTTAAAGAACAGTATCAAAATCAAAAAATAGGTACTAATTTAATTGATTACATGATAACTAATTTAGAATGTAATGACCGAATTTATCTAGAAGTAAATACTAATAATCAAAAAGCTCTTAATTTATATCAAAAATTTGGTTTTAAAATAATTAATATTCGGAAAAATTATTATGGTATAGATGATGCTTATGTTATGGAAAGAGTGATTTAAATGAAAGATGTATATATCTTAGCAATTGAAACTTCTTGTGATGAAACGAGTATGGCAATTGTTAAAAACGGTCGAGAAATTGATTCTTTAACTATTTTAACTCAAATGGATACTCATGCTAATTTTGGTGGAGTAGTTCCTGAAATAGCAAGTCGAATGCATACTGAAAACATTACTATGGTTTTAGAAGATACCTTAAAAAAAAGTAAAATTACCATGAATGAAATATCAGCTATAGCGGTTACCTATGCTCCAGGATTATTAGGTTCTTTATTAGTTGGTGTAGAATGTGCTAAAGTTTTATCTTATGTTTATAATAAACCATTAATAAAAGTAAACCATACCTTAGGACATATCTACGCTAACAACATTAATAATGAAATAAAATATCCAACATTAGCTTTAATAGTAAGTGGTGGACACACCGATTTAGTAATTTTAAAAAATGAAAATGACATTGAAGTTTTAGGAAGTACAATTGATGATTCAGTTGGTGAAGTCTATGATAAAGTAGCAAGAGTTCTTGGTATGTCTTATCCTGGTGGGCCAAATATAGATAAAACTGCTTCTTTAGGCAGTCCTACTTATGAAATGCCAATCCCTATGAATAACGATAGTTACAATTTTTCTTTTAGTGGATTAAAAAGTTATATTATTAATTTAGTCCATAATGAAAAACAACGCAACCACGAAATAAGAGTTAATGATTTAGCTTGTTCATTTCAAAATACAGCTGTTGATGAATTATGTCGTAAAGTAGAACTTGCCTTAAAAAATACTGGTATTAAAAATTTAATTTTAGCTGGTGGAGTATCAGCAAATAGTTTTCTAAGAAAAAAAATAACTGAATTATGTAACAAATATAAAGTAGAATTTCATGTTCCAAACATTATTTATTGTACCGATAATGCCGCAATGATTGGGGCAGCAGCATATCCTTTATATAAAGCTTCTATATTTGCTGATTATAGTTTAAATGCTAAAAGTAACGAAACAATAAAAAAATATTTCGATAACAAATAAAACATAGAAAAATTATCTATGTTTTTTTAAGTTTAATGATTGATTTTCATTTAAAGTTATATCATCAGTAATAATCATATCTTCAGTATTTAATAAAGATAATTTTTCAAATAACTGACAAATATTTAACTGTTCTTTAAATTCCTTTTCAAGTTCTGATAAAGTTTTTTTAAATCTTAATCCCATATCTAAAATAAGTTTACGTTTCATTTCTTCATTTAATTCATCAGCCATAATTTTAGCTTCATCATAAGTATTAAATAAATTTGAAACAATATCAGTTGGATATGGATTAAAATTAAAATCATAACTTGGTATAACTCTTTGACCTAAATATTCTTCATTATATTTTAATGATATTTTAAAAGCATCTAAATCTTTATAAGGAAAGATAACTTTATGAAAAATCTCATTTTTACCATTTGCATAATATTTTATAGAAGATTGTACAACCCAACATTTTGAAACAATATAACCTCTAACAATATCTTCATAATAAGTATAATAACCACCATTATCTTTTAATTTTAAAACTGCATATTTTATAGGAAAATTATTACTATTAGCCATCAAACTCACCTCTATTATAACATTTAAGCTAAAAAGCAAATATTATTATATAAAATATTAGCCAAAAGTCAATAACTCAATCAAAAAAATAAAAAAAGTATTTTATTACTTTAGAATTAATTTTCTTACATAAGGCTTTTGCTCTGTAATCGTAAAATCTTTATCTTCATATTTTGTATTAGCAATATTCATAATTTCTTCTAATATTTTTGAATCAATAATTTCGCTATTAACTATGTTGTAGTGGATTTTTTCATTACATAATCCTCTTTTTATTGCAAAACTTGCCTTTTTTAAATTAACGTTAACTACTTTATTGTTTTTTAATTTTCTATATGAATTTGGATACATAGGATCTTCATAATAAATTAACACCCTAGGTATTTTGACAAGTATACCAAAATAACCTAAGGTGCTATCTTTTTATATAAATATTCGAAAAAAATCGAATAGAAGTGTCACTGGTGCTGGAAACAAGATTCGAACTTGCGACCCCATCATTACGAGTGATGTGCTCTACCAACTGAGCCATTCCAGCAACAACCTTATTTTACTATATTTTTTTAATTAAATCTATAGTTTTCATCTTTACTTTATGATAAAATATCTTAAAAAGAAAGGAAGATTGTAATGGATTATATAAAAACACCTACCAAAGGAATGCGTGATTTTCTTCCCAAAGATATGGAATTAAGAGAATATGTTTTAAAAGTTATGAAAGATACCTATGAAAATTTTGGCTTTGAAATGATTGGTACTCCTAGTGTTGAACATATTGAAAACTTAACAAACAAACAAGGCGGAGAAAATGAAAAACTAATTTTTAAAATTTTAAAACGTGGTGATAAATTAGAAAATAGTGATCAAAATGATTTAGATTCTTTAGTTGATAGTGGACTACGTTATGATTTAACTGTTCCTTTAACTAGATTATATGCTAATAATATGCAAAATTTAAATTATCCATTTCGGGCATTTCAAACTGGTTATTCATACCGGGCTGAACGTCCCCAAAAAGGAAGATATCGAGAACTTATGCAATGTGATTTAGATATAATCGGTGAAAAAACTAACTTAGCCGAAATTGAATTAATAACTGCTGTCATTACTTTTCTAAAAAAATTAGACTTCAAACAATTTAAAATAAAAATCAATGACCGCCGAATCTTAAAAGCTTTAATTGAATATGCTAATATTCCTCTTGATTTAATGGATAAAGTTTTAATTATTTTAGATAAATTAGATAAAATTGGCCTTAATAATGTTAAAGAAGAATTAAGCAAATTAAATATTAAAGAAGATAGCATTTCTAAATACCTAGATAAAGTTAGTTCTAATAGTGATATTCTAACGTTTTGTAAAGATTTACCTATAGAAGAAGAAATAGTTACTAATTTAGAAGAAATAATTAACTGTGTTTTAATTAATGTTGATGCTCAAATTATTTTTGATCCAAGTCTAGTAAGAGGAATGGGTTATTATACTGGACCAATATTTGAAATCGAAGCTGAAGGTTTAGAAAGTGCAATAGGTGGGGGAGGAAGATATGATAATATGATTGGTAATTATCTTAAAGAATCTATTCCTGCTTGTGGCTTTTCCATTGGTTTTGAACGTTTAGTGCTACTTTTAGAAGAACGAGGATTTAAAGTTCCATCTAATAAAGAAAAATATTGTTATGTAATAGATAAAAATTTAAGTTCTAATGAAAAACAACAAATTTTTAAATTAGCTTATCAAAAAAGAAAAGAAAATAATATTGTCAAAATTGTTTTAAAAAGTAAAAATTTTAAATTCCAAAAAGAAACATTAGAAAAAGATGGCTATACCATTATTTTATAAATGGTAAAAAATACCATCTTTTTTTTAACATTTTTATCCATATTAAAAATAGGTGATAACTTATGAAACGAAATATTGGTTTTATAGCTTTTATGCTTAGTATTTTTATTATATTAAATATTGATTTTACAAATGGCTTAGAAAAAAATACTATTAATTTTACTAATTTAAATAGTAATAATCTTTTAAAATTTTTAGAAGAGAAAAATATTACTTCCCCAATTAGTAAAATATGTACAACTGATTTTTGTGACTATGCTAAAGGTACTTCTAATGAAGAGTCACTTACCATTTTTAAAAATAAATATGAAGAATATTTAGTAACAAATGGTCATGATGACATTGCTCATTCTACTATTTTAAAAGGTTTTCCAATTATTTCAATAAACGTTTTAGACTAAATCTCCTTGATAGATATTTAGTCTTTTCATTTCTTTATCAATTTCATTTAAGACCACAAATTTTTTTAATAACCATTGTGGTTCAATCAAATCTTCTTTTGTTGGATCTCCTGTAATTCTGTGAATAACAATTTTAGGATCTAAGTATCTTAATTGTTGACAAACAATTTTAATATATTCATCTTTAGTTAATATATGAAATTTTTTATCTTTATAATAATCAGCTAAAGGTGTCTTTTTTAAAATATGCAACATATGAATTTTAATTCCATCAATATCTAATTTATTTAAATATTTAACTGTTTCAATCATATCTTCTTTTGTTTCATAAGGTAGTCCATTAATAATATGAACAACCACTTTAATATTTCGCTTTTTAAGTTCTAAAACACATTTTCTAAAATTTTCTAAAGTATGCCCGCGATTAATTAATTTTAAAGTTTTTTCATGAATTGATTGTAATCCTAGTTCAACTGTTAAAAAAGTTTTCTTATTTAATTGTTCTAAATAATCCATAACTTCTTTACTTATTGCATCACTTCTTGTTGCAATCGATATTCCCACTACATTATTAATTTTTAAAACTTTTTCATAACATTGTTTTAAAACCTCTAAAGGTGCATAGGTATTAGTACCAGCTTGAAAATAGGCAATATAATAACTATCAGGCCATTTCTTTTCCATCACACTTTTAACTTCATTAAATTGAGTTACTAAATCATCAGTTGGCTTACCAGCAAAATCACCACTTTTATTAGAACAAAAAATACAACCGTGGCCATTTTTAATATTAGGACAGCCAAATCCTGGATTTAAACTTACTTTAAAAACTTTTTTTCCAAACATTTTTTTATAATAATAATTTAAAGTGTGATACCTTTTATTGTCAAATGAATAAGAAAACATAATAATCACCTAAGAAGATTATAGCAAAAAATAAAACTTCATGTTATACTTATTTAAGTTAAAGGAATTGGGGTATAAAAATGAATGAATCAATTAAACCAGATTATAATAAAGCAAGATGTCGTTCCGATATGATTTTTCAAGGTAACACTTATCGTATTTCCATTTTAACGGAACGCTTAGTAAGGCTAGAATATAGTAAAAGTGGTGTTTTTTTTGATGCTCTAACTGAACAAGTTATTAATCGTGTTTTTCCACCTGTAGAATTAAAAGTAACTCAAGATGATCGTAAATTAGAAATTGAGACTAAGTATTTTCGATTAAAGTATATAAAAGAAAAACCATTTGAAGGTTATAATCTTGAAGTAGTTTTATTAAATGCTAATAAATCTTGGACCCCAAATAATAAAGAAGTTAGAAATTTTAAAACTAGTGGTCGTGGTTTTGTAAATGGTGAATTAGAATTTGTTAAAGGACTATATTCTGGCGATGGTTTTGCAACTATAGATGATTCATCAACTATGGCTATAACTCCTGATGGTTATTTACAACCAGTTAATAAACATTATGATACTTATTTGTTTATGTATCGTAGAGATTTTGGCTTTTGCTTAAGAGATTATTTTATGCTAACTGGTTATCCATCATTATTACCAAGATATGCCCTAGGTATTTGGTGGAATAAAAGTGGTAAATATAGTGCAGTTGATATTGAAGCTTTAGTTAATAATTTTAATAAAAATCAAATTCCTTTATCAGTAATCATGCTTGATGATAATTGGCATATAAAAGATGAAAATCATCCTGAACGTTTTAAAACCGGTTATACTTTTAATAATAAATTATATAATGATCCTAGAAAATTGATTGAATATTTAAAAAATAAAAATATATATTTAGGTTTACAAATAGATCCTTCAGAAGGAATTATGCCCCATGAAATGGCTTATGATACTATTGCTAAAGATATGCAATTAACTTTAAAAAATACTATACCTTTTAATGTTTTTGAAAAAAATATTTTAAAAGAATATTTTGTATATTTAATAAATCCTTTAAAACAAATTGGCGTTGATTTCTTTTGGCTTAATTATTCTAAACCTACAAATAACCTTGCTAATCGTGCCTTTCTAAATTATCAATTTAAATTTGAAAATTTGAATAATAATAAAAGACCTTTTTTAGTGTCTATTAATCCTTTAATTGTTCCACATCGATATGGTGTTTTATTAAGTGGCAAAAATAAAGTTTCATGGAATGATTTTAATAACTTACCATTTTTTACAGCTTTAGGTGCTAGTAAAGGTATATCATGGTGGAGTCATAATATAGGTGGTTATGAACAAGGAATTGAACAAGCTGAATTATATATTCGCTATGTCCAGTTTGGTTGTTTTAGCCCTATTTTCCGTTTTTCATCTAAAGAAGGAAAATATTATAAAAGAGAACCTTGGTTATGGGATGTTAAAACACGTAATATTGTTAAAAATTATACTCAATTAAGACAAAGGTTAATACCTTATTTATATTCTGAAAATTATAAATATCATAAAACGGGCTTACCAATAGTTCAACCTCTATTTTATCTAAATCCTGAGATATATGATGAACCGAGATATAAAAATGAATATCATTTTGGAACGGAGTTATTAGTTGCCCCAATATTAAATAGTAAAGATTATATAATGAATCGAACAGTACAATATTTATATTTACCACAAGGTACTTGGTATGAATTTAGTACCGGGAAAAAATTCCCAGGTAATAAACGTTATGTTACTTTTTATAAAGATCAAGATTATCCTGTTTTTGCTAAATCTGGTTCAATTATTCCTTTGCAAATTTTATCTGATAATTTAAATGATATGTCCTTGCCAAAAACTTTAGAAATTCATATTTTTCCAGGTCAAAGTAATATATATAAATTATATGAAGATGATGGAATTACTAATGATTATCAAAATGGTAATTACATTATTACGGGAATTGATTATAATTACTTAGCTAATAATTATACTGTTATTATAAGACCATTAGAAGGTAAAAGTGGTATTATTCCAAATACAAGGAATTACAAAATTCGGTTTAGAAATACTAGAAAAGCTGATGATGTAATTGTTTATTTAGATAATAATGTTATTGATAAAAATTGTTATATAGATGATACTGATTTTATTGTTGAAGTCAAAAATGTTAATACAACCAGTCAATTAACCATTAATTGTAAGGGGAAAGACATTGAAATTGATGCGATTCGTTTAATTAATGAAGAAATTGATTCAATTATTAATGATTTACCAATTGAAACTAGTATGAAAGAATTACTTGCTAATATCTTATTTAGTGATAAATCGATTAGTAAAAAAAGAATTGCTTTAAGAAGATTAAAGAAAAAAGGCTTAGATATTAGATTTATTAAAATGCTTATTCGGGTTTTAGAATATAACCAATAAGCTTTTTTTAATCAGGATAAACGCATGAAATTATAAATCATGTGTTTTTCTTTAGCAATAAAGCAATATCTTTAGTATTAAGAAGT
>CANRHC010000061.1 GCA_947630305.1 uncultured Bacilli bacterium | reverse complement strand
ATATTATTGGAGCAATATGTTCGCAGAAGAGAAAACTGATCATCCAGATTGCTATGGGAATGATTGGTTATTACCAACATTTACTGCTTGTACAATCACCCCTACTTCTCGTCTCAACGATGCTTCCAGTGTGTTTATTTTGGGTGGTGATGGTAGTGTGATGAATGGCGATGCCAACTATGCGGGTGGCGTGCGTCCTACAGTCTATTTGAAATCTGATGTTATGGTTGTTGATGGAAATGGCTCAAAAGATAGTCCTTGGATTTTAGAAATATGATAAAATTTGTAATGTATTCATTACATTTTTTTCATTAATTTACATTTTAAAAGATATTTGATAAAATGATTTACGAAAGTGGTGAGAGGATGAAATTTGATTCTTTTTTTAAAAAATATAATATTGAAATTAAAAATAAAAATTTAATGATTGAAGCTTTTACTCATAGTTCATATTCTAATGAATATCATACTAAAAATTATGAACGTTTAGAATTTTTAGGAGATGCTGTTTTACAATTAATTACTAGTGAATATTTTTATTTAAATACTGATTTAAAAGAAGGGGCTATGAGTAAAGAAAGAGCTTGTTTTGTATGTGAGAAAGCTTTAGCTACTTATGCTAAGGAAATTGGTTTAGATAAATATATTTTGGTTGGTAAAGGTCAAATGAAAGATGTTAACGACACTATTATAGCAGATGTTTTTGAAAGTGTTTTAGGTGTTATTTATTTGGATTGTGGTTTTCTAGAAGCTAAACGTTATGCTGAAGAAATTATCTTGCCTTATATTAAATGTGATACTAATTTTTTAAGAGATTATAAATCTTTACTTCAGGAACTAGTACAAACTGACCGAGGTAGTTTAACTTATGAATTAATTAGTGAATCAGGTCCATCTCATGATAAAAAGTTTGTTATGGAAGTTGTTATTGATGGTATAGTATATGGTCGTGGAGTTGGCAAAAGTAAGAAAGAAGCTGAACAAAAAGCAGCCTTTGATGCCTATCAAAAAAGGGCAAAGTAGGTGAATTATGAAGTTAAAAAGCATTAGAATTAATGGTTTTAAATCATTTGCCGATAAAATTGATTTAGAATTTAAAAGTAACATTACAGCTATAGTAGGTCCAAATGGCTCAGGAAAAAGTAATATAGTTGATGCAATAAGATGGGTTTTAGGCGAACAATCTGTTAAAAGCTTAAGAGGATCAAAGGAAATGATTGATGTTATTTTTTCAGGAAGTGAAGAGCGAAATCCTTTAAAAAGAGCAGAAGTTGCCTTAGAATTTGATAATACTAGTCATTTTTTAAATACTGATTTAGAAACTGTTGAAATTAAAAGAATTTTATATAAAACTGGTGAGAATGAATATTATCTAAATAATACTAAGGTAAGACTAAAAGATATAACAAATCTGTTTTTAGACAGTGGAATTGGTAATGATTCTTTAAATATTATTAGTCAAGGTAGTATTGAACAAATTGTTACATCTAAACCTGATGAGCGAAGAATAATATTAGAAGGGGCTAGTAAAGTTTTAAAATATAAAACTAGAAAAAATGAAAGTTTAAAAAAATTAGAAAAGGCTAGTGATAATTTAGATAAAGTTGATTTAGTTATAAAAGAATTAGAAGTTAATTTAGAACCTTTAAAAAAACAAAGTGAAGAAGCTAAAATATATGTATCATTATCAAATGAATATGAAGAAATTGATCGTAGTTTAACAACTTATGATATTAAAAAATACCATGAAGAATTAAAAGATTTAGAAAGCAAAAGAAATGATTTAGAGGAACAAAAATTAAATATTGAATCTACTAATACTTTAGATAGTAGTAAATTAGAAAATTATAAAACTAAAAGTTTAAAGTTAGATGAACAAATAGAACAACTTAGTGAATCATATACTAAATTAACTGAACAATTAGCTAATCTTGCTAGTGAAAAAAATCTAATTTTAGAAAGAAAAAAATATGCAGTTGATGAAGAAAAAATTGATGAACAATATTTAAGTGATAAAGAAAAAGAAAAATCTTTAGAAAAAGAAAAAGAATTAATTTCATTTGATTTAAAAAATAGAGAAGAAGAATTAAAAAATATAAATAATGAATTAAGTAAAATTGATGAAGAAAGTTTACTTTTGAATAATAAAAAGAGAAATAATGATTTAGTTTATCAAAATAAAATTAGAGATGAAGTTGTTTTAGAAAATAAAATTGAAATTTTAAAAAATAATATTGCTTTAGATAGCAGTGTTCCAATAGCAGTTAAAAATGTTTTACATAATCCTCGTTTAAAAGGAATAATGGGAACTATTGGTAAATTAATTAATGTTGATTCTAATTTAAGTTTGGCTATTAATGTTGCTTTAGGAAGTGCTTCTAATTTTGTTGTAGTAGAAAGTGAAAGTAATGCAAAAGATGCTATTCTTTATTTAAAAGATAATCATTTAGGAAGAGTAACTTTTTTTCCTATTAATATAATTAAGGGTCGTAAAATAAGTGATGAATTAATAAATGAAATAAAAATGGTTAAGGGTTTTATTGGAATAGCTAGTGATTTAATATCTTATGATCCTAAATATCAAAATATTATTGAAAATCAATTAGGTAATATTTTAATTACGGAAAATATGGATTCAATGAATACTATTGCTAAAAAAATAAATTATAAATATCGAGTTGTTTCATTAGATGGTGAGATAACTCATGCTGGGGGTAGTATAACAGGTGGTATATTAAAAATCAATAGTTCATTAAATGATCAATTAGAATTAGAAAAAAAAGAAATGGAACTTAAAATTATAATATCTGAAAAAACAAAATTAAATACTCTTAATGAATCATTAACTAAAGAATTAGAAAATAATCAAACTAAAAGAATAGATATTCAAAATAAAATGTTTTTAATAACTAAAGAAGTCGAAGATTTAAGAAATAAATTAGATAATAATAATAAACAATTAGAAGAAATTAAACAAAGTCTTAAAAGGACTGATACTATAAAAAATGGTGGTTTAGAACAAGAATTAGAAGAATTATTTCAAAAAGAACAAGAAGTAGCTACTAATAAAGAATTAACTAATACTAAAATTAAAAATTTAAGAAAAGAAAAAAGTGAATTAACAAGTTTACTTGCTAAAGAAGAATTAGAATATCGTAAAAAAAATAGTGAATTACATACAATTGTTAGTAATTTAAATGAATTAGAAATTAAGAAAAATAAAATTGATGTTAAAATGGATTATTTACTTAATCATTTAAGTGAAGAATATCATCTTACTTTTGATAAAGCTAAAGAAATGTATATTTTAGATATGGATTATAATTTAGCAATCGAAAATGCTAAAAGATTAAAAAATCAATTAAGTAATTATAAAAATGTTAATATTGGTAGTATTGATGAATATAATCGAATTAATGAACGTTATGAATTTTTAACTAATCAAAAACAAGATTTAGTTTTAGCAATTACGGAATTACAAAATATTATTAAAGAAATGGATGAAAAAATGATTGAACGTTTAACTAAAACTTTTGATTTAATTTCTAAAGAATTTGAAATTGTTTTTAAAAAGTTATTTAAAGGGGGAAGAGGAATGTTAAAATTAACGGATCCTTTAAATATTTTAGAAACAGGTATTGAAATAATTGCTGAACCACCAGGTAAAAAACTTAGCAATATTGCCCTTTTATCAGGTGGTGAGAAAACTTTAACGGCTATAGCTTTATTATTTGCTATTTTAAATGTTTTTCCTGTACCTTTTTGTATTTTAGATGAAGTAGAAGCTGCTTTAGATGAAGCTAATGTTGATACTTTTGGTGAATATTTACAAGCCCAAAAAGAAAAAAGTGAGTATATTTTAATTACTCACAAAAAAAGAACAATGGAATATGCTGACACTTTATATGGAATAACAATGCAAGAAAAAGGGGTTTCAAAAGTTGTAAGTGTAAAATTAGAAGATTAAGGATTTTTTTCTTAATCTTTTATTACATTTATACTAGCATTTAAATAACTTCTTAATAAATTACTAGCTCCCAATTTGATCCCACCAAAATATCTAACTACAAAAATAGCTTTATTAACTAAATTTTTTTGTTTCAGCAAATTATAAATTGGTAATCCAGCTGTATTTAATGGTTCTTTATCATCACTTTTTCCAGCCGTATTTGTTAAAATATAAGCATATGGAATATGTCTAGCTTTTTTATGATCTTTTCTTAAATCCATTAAAATCTTTTTAATTTCTTTTCCATCATTTATTTCATAATAATATGCTATAAATTTTGATTTTTTAATTTCATAAGTATATGTATTTAATAATTTCATCCAATCACCTAATCTTATTTTATCAAAAAATTACAATTCTTGTTAAAAATAAAGTATAATAAATATATGAGGTGGGTATTTTTATGTTAGAAGATAAATTAAAACAAGTTCCTAATTTACCTGGTAGTTATCAAATGAAAAATGCGGATGGCGTGATTATTTATGTTGGTAAAGCTAAGAATCTACATAAAAGAGTTAATTCCTATTTTAATCGAACCCATACTGGTAAAACAGCTAAAATGGTCAGTGAAATAGTTGATTTTACCTATATTGTAACATCTAGTGAATTAGAAGCTTTTTTATTAGAAATTAATTTAATTAAACAATATGATCCTAAATATAATATTTTACTTAAAGATGATAAAAGTTACCCATATATAGAATATATATCTAAACCTTATCCTAAACTTAAAGTTGCAAGATATTTAAACATTAAGAAAAAAGATAAGAAAAAATTATATGGTCCTTATCCTAATGCTTATGCTGCTAGAAAAATCGTTAATTTACTTAATCGTTTATATCCTTTAAAAAAATGTGATGGTAATCCTCATAAAGTTTGTTTATACTATCATATTGGTGAATGTTTAGGTTATTGTGAAAAAAAAGATACGAGTGAAGAGATTCTAAAAATGGAAAATGATATTTTAAGTTTTTTAAATGGAAATGATAAAATTTTAAAAGATAAATTAATTAGTAAAATGAATGCTTATAGTGAATCTTTAAATTATGAGTTAGCTAATGAATTAAAAAAAGAATTAGATTATATTAATATTGTTTTAGATAAACAAAAAATTACTTTAAGAGATTTAACTAATCGGGATGTAGTTGGTTATTATTTTAATAATGGTTATATTTCCGTTCAAATTTTATTTTTAAGAAATGGTAAATTAGTTGGAGGACATACTGATATTTTTCCCGTTATTAGCGATTTAGTAAGTGATTTAGAAAATTATTTAACTAGTTTTTATATTAGACATGAGATACCTAAAGAAATTGTTTTAGATAAAGAAATAAATACCGAAGTAATGAATGCTTATTTTGAAGGTAAATTATTTAGTCCCGTTAAAGGTCAAAAAAATCATTTAATTAAAATGGCTAATGAAAATGCAAAGATTAATTTAGAAAATGAATTAGATTTAATTTTAAGAAAAGAAAATACAACTTCTAATGCACAGGAAGAATTAAGAAAAATTTTAAATTTAAAGATTTTAGATCGAATTGATTTATTTGATAATTCTAATTTATTTGGAGATTGGTCAGTTAGTTGTATGGTTGTATTTAAAAATGGAGTTCCTGCTAAAAATGAATATCGTAAATATAAGATTAGTTTTGATAAGAATGATGATTATAATATGATGAGAGAGGTTATTTATCGTCGTTATCAAAGAGCTTTAGTTGAAAAAAGTGAAATGCCTAATTTAATTATTGTTGATGGTGGTATTGGTCAGATTAATGCTTGTAAAGAAATTCTTCAAAGCTTAAATTTAAATATTAAAGTTTGTGGTTTAAAGAAAAATGATAGACATCGGACTAATGATTTAGTAGATGGTGATACCTTAGAAGTTATTCCAATTTTAAAAGATAGTAATGTTTTTCATTATTTAACGAAAATGCAAGATGAAGTGCATCGTTATACAATTAATTATCATCGAACAATTAGAAGTAAAGGGGCTATTTCAAGTGTTTTAGATGATATAAGTGGCATAGGTTCTAAAAGGAAAAAAGAGTTGATTAAAAAATTTGGCAGTGTTAAAAAAATGCAAGAAGCTAGTTTAGAAGAATTAGAAACTATTTTACCAATTGAAGTTGCAAAATCTTTAAAAAGCTATTTAGAATCACGAAAAAATTGACAAGCTTAATTAAAAAATGTATACTTATAATAAGTAGGGTGGTACTATTGAAAAAAATATACAAAGTTTTTTTAATACTTATTATTTGTTTAATAAGTTCTTTAATTATTATTGAAATTGGTTATGTAAATTTTTTAAAGGAAGAAGAAGATACAATGGCCATGATTAAAGTAATGGAAGGCTTGTCGATAAATTATTTAAATGGTAATTATTTTGAAACAAATGAAGATACATATGAATTAAATTTTTCGATTACTAATTCATTAGATTCTGAACAATATTATACAATTAAATTTAATGAAATAGATGCTTTAGATAGTGTAACATATAAATTAATTTCTAAAGAAAAAATAATGGATGATATTGAAGGAAATATCAATCAAAAAACAATTAAAAATCAAATTAAAATAAATAGTGGAGAAACACAAAGTTTTACAATTATTTTTTATAATCCTAAAAAGGGTAATTTAAAAGCTGAATTAAGAATTGATAAAGATGCAGTAGATAATAGTCTTAAAAGTTGGGTTTTAAAAAATAATAAAGTTGTTAATGATCAAGATGGTTTAGTGGAATATTCAACTGATGATGGTAGTATTTATTATTTTAAAGGTAATGTAGTTAATAATTATGTTAATTTTGCTAATAAATTATGGCGAATAGTAAGAATTAATGCTGATGGAACTGTAAGTATCATCTTAGATGATTTATTAGAAGAAGAAAGTGCTTTTTTTGAAAATAATGAAAATGAAAGTACCTCATTTTTAGATTCAACTATTTCTAAAACTTTAAATAATTGGTATGAAATAAATTTAAAAGAATATGACAATTTAATTGCTAGTCATAAGTATTGTACTGATGATAATGCTCAGATGGAAAATGATGGTGTAATTTATTATTTGTCAGAACAAAGAATTTTTAATGATAATGCTCCAATTGTTACTTGTCCAGGAACATATCAAACATCTAAAATTGCTTTACTTACTGCTGATGATGTATTAATTGCTGGGAGTTATTTAAATAAGGAAAGTATCAATAGAGATTGGTGGACAATGACTTTAAATAAGAAAAATAATAATATTAATTATTATATAACAGTTAATAATCAAGGTTTAAATAAAGATGTATCTGAACAAGATAAAAAAGGAATTAGACCTGTTATAACTATTATAAAAAAATTAAACACTACAGGTGATGGAAGTTTTGATAATCCTTATATGTTAAACACATTGTAAAATAAATGTTAAGTAGAAACATTATGCTTTCTACTTTTTTATTTATTTGGTAAACTAAAGAAGGAAGAGGTGACTCATGTGAAATTGTTAAATGATATAATCGCTATTTTAACGAGTCTATCTTTTATTGATTACATATTATATTTTTCAGTATTAGCTTTATTAATTTTAATTATTGCTTTAATATATGTTTTAAAAACCGAAAATGATAATGATGCAATTTTAGGAAGTGAAGAAATGAAAAAAGACAATGAAATAGATTTACAACAAATAGCCAATACCATAGTAGAAAAAAGTGAACCATTAGTTGATATGACGAAATATGAAGAAGAACAAGAACAAAAGGCTATTATTAGTTATGATGAATTAATTAAAGAATCTAATAAAAAACATTTACAATATGATAAAGTCCTTTTAGTAGATGATATAATACCAGCTAAAAAAATTAATTTAACTGATATGATAACGGAAAAAGAAATTGATGAAGAAAATGTTTTTCATTATGAAAGAGAAGAAGCTTTTTTAAAAACTTTAAAAGAGTTAAATCAATTATTAAATTAATTAGAATTAGTTTTTTTTCTTGACGATAAATATTCTTTATGATAGATTTTTATAAAGGTGTTTTAAATGAATTTTTTAATTTATACTTTAGGTTGTAAAGTAAATACTTATGAAAGTGAAATAATCAAAGAACTATTATTAAAAGAAGGATATAAGGAAAGTGAAACTAATCCAGATATAGTTATTATTAATACTTGTACAGTTACTAATATGGCTGATCATAAATCAATGAAAATGGTAAGACATTATCAAAAACTTTTTCCTCATGCTTTATTAGTTGTTTGTGGTTGTTCAGCTCAAAATAAAAAGACGGAATATGAAAATTTAGGTGTAGATATTTTATTAGGTAATCAAAAGAAAAGTGAAATTGTTAAACTTATTAAAGATTATTTAAAAAATCATCAAAAATTTACATATATTAATGAAAATCGTCAATTACCATTTGAAGATATGCAAATCAAAAAGTTTGCAACTCATACTAGGGCTTTTGTAAAAATTGAAGATGGTTGTGATAATTTTTGTAGTTACTGTGTTATTCCTTTTGTAAGAGGAAGTATTAGAAGTAAAGATTTTAATACTACTTTAAAAGAAGTTCATGATTTAGTTTTAAATAATCATCAAGAAATAGTTTTAACGGGAATCCATACAGGAGCATACAATAATTCTAATCATGATTTAACTGATTTAATTCATGAAATTAGTAAAGAAGATAATTTAAAAAGAATTAGAATTTCTTCAATTGAAATAACCGAAATAAATAATAAATTTATTAATGAACTTCAAAATAATCCTAAAATATGTAATCATTTACATATTCCTTTACAATCAGGTAGTGATGAAATATTAAAATTAATGAATCGAAAATATAATTTAGAAAAATTTAAAGAAATTATTAAAAAAATTAGAAAAGTTAGACCAGATATTGCTATTACAACTGATGTTATTGTTGGTCATCCTTTTGAAACAGAAGAATTATTTTTAGAAACAATTAATACTGTTCAAGAAATTAATTTTGCCAAGATTCATGTTTTTCCGTATTCTAAACGTGATAAGACTAAAGCAT
The DNA here is from genome assembly GCA_947630305.1 of uncultured Bacilli bacterium. Lineage (GTDB taxonomy): Bacteria > Bacillota_I > Bacilli_A > RF39 > UBA660 > Ventrenecus. The sequence goes on along the minus strand of CANRHC010000061.1, from coordinate 343 downwards.
CTTTAATGACTAATCAAGTTAGTGAAGAAGAAAAAAAAGATCGAAGTAAACGTTTAATTGCTATATCTAATGAATTAGAAAAAAATTATTATCAAAAATATCTTAATCAAACTTTAGAAGTATTAATTATTCAAAGTAAAGATGATAGTATAGGTATAACTGATAATTATTTAAAAGTTAAAATTAAAGATAAAATTGAAGTTAATCAAATTATCAATGTTTTAATAATTGATTATAAAAATGGTTTTCTTATTGGGCAAAAAGTAGTATAATCTCACGTTTGACAGTTTTAAAAAGGCAAAAACTCTCAATGTCCCTATTTATGAGGGGTTGAGAGTTTTTT
>CANRHC010000060.1 GCA_947630305.1 uncultured Bacilli bacterium | reverse complement strand
TTGTACAACTATCAAAAATGAGCAAAGCCTTATAATTACTAGGTTTGCTCATTTTTACTGCAAAACTCAAGATATCAAACCATTTTAATAATGTCAATTATTTTTAGTATATTTTATGCAAAAAATTGTTCATACCATACTAAAAAACAATATATATTATATATTTTTCTTCCATTATTTTCTATTCCTTTATAATGATCATCTAATAATTTATTTATATAACAACTATCAAAAAATTCTTTAACATAATTTTTACTAAAAGATTCTTTAACTAAATTATAATACTTATCCATTCTAAGCCATTTTGAAAAAGGCACGGGAAAACCACATTTTCTTCTTTTGGCCCACGATTTAGGTAAACTATTAATAGCAATATTTCTAAATAAATACTTTGTTACTTTTTTATGAACTAAATATTTATTAGGTATAGTTCTTGCTAAAGCAAACAATTTAATATCTAAAAGTGGAGTTCTAAGCTCCAAATTATTTGCCATACTCATTTTATCAGCTTTAAGCAAAATATCTTTAGGAAGCCAAAAATGAAAATCTAAAAACATTTTTTTAGTTAATTCACTTTCATTTTTAACTAAATTATAAAATGGTTTTAAAAATGTTTTAATTGTCTCATCACTTTTTAAATCATCAGCTAATATTTTATTAACTTCATCATTTTCGATAAAACTACCATGACCAATATATCTTTCTTCAAAAGATAGTCCATACTTAATTAAAGTATTCTTACCTTTAAAAGATGGTAATTTCATACATATATTACGAACTTTACTTCTAAACTTTAAAGGTAACTTTAAATATAATCTAATTAATAAAGGATCATAATATTCATTATACCCACCAAATAACTCATCAGCACCTTCCCCACTTAAAACAACTTTAACATCTTCACTAGCAAGTTTAGCTAAAAAATAAAGAGGAACAGTTGATAAATTAGCATGAGGTTCATCAGTATGATACATTATAAGTGGTAAACTATCAAAAAAATCATCAGCGCTTATCATAATACTTTTATTATTTAAACCTAAATTTTTAGATAATTCTTTAGCATATAAAGTTTCATCAAAACCATCATAATTAAAACCAACAGAAAAAGTCTTATTTGGCTTAGAACTAGCTACTACAAAAGAAGAATCTACTCCCCCTGATAAAAATGCTCCTACTTCAACATCACTAGTAGTTAAATGATAATTAATTGATTCACTTAATTCTTTTTCTAATCTTTTTTTTAAATTATGATAATTTTGTTCTTGACGATTAAAACTTAAATCATAATATTGATAAATATTTAATTGATTATTTTTATAAATAAAATAATATCCTGGATTTAATCTAAACACATTTTTAAAAAATGTCTCATCTTTAACTGAATATTGAAACATTAAATACATTTTTAAAGCATCTTTATTAATTTCTTTTTTAAATTTAGGATGTTCTAACATTGCTTTAATTTCCGAAGAAAAGCAAAAAAAATTATCTTTTTGATAATAATATAAAGGTTTCATTCCAAAATGATCTCTTGCCCCAAAAAGTAATTTATTTTTTTTATCATAAATTACAAAAGCAAACATTCCTCTTAATTTTGAACATATTTCTTCACGATATTTATCATAACCATATAATAAAACCTCAGTATCACTTTCTGTTTTAAAAATATATCCATCATCTTTTAATTCATTTTTTAATTCATGATAATTATATATTTCACCATTAAAAATTAACACCAAATTTTTATCATTACTAATCATTGGTTCAAACCCATTATCTAAATCTAAAATTGATAATCTTCGATGACCAAAAGCAACTTTAGAATCACAAAAATAACCTTCACCATCTAATCCTCGATGTTTAATTTTATCAGCCATTTTTTTAATTATAACTTTCTTATTTTTCACATTTTCATTATCCCAAAACCCTACTATTCCACACATAAAATCTACCCTTTCATTTATTTTAAGATGTCCAATAAGCATTTTTATAATCTTTCCGATAATGCCATAACCTTTTTTTCATCAATAAAAACCTTTTAAAATTTGTATCTAAATTACATTCCATTGGACTAATTCTTTTTTTCCACATTGACAATGCTTTCTTTTTAAAATCATCATTTTTTACATATTTTTTAACAATATATTTAGGAACAAAAGAAAGTAACACTTCATTATTTAAATCTAATAAAGCTATTTCCTCTTTATTTATTAAATCTTTAGCCATTATTTCAATCAAATTAGCACCTAATTTAGATATATAATAACTACTCCTTCCTTGTCTTGCATTTATCTCTAAAACCTTAAAAGATTTACTTTTATCATCATATTTCATATCTATTTCAGCAAAACCCATATAATCAATACTTTCCATAAATTTAATTATTTTACTCTTCATTTCTTTAATTGGAGCTTCCTTAAAAGTAGAATAACCATTAATTAAAGTTGCCGCATTTCCAACCATACTTAAACTATGTTCTTGAAGACCTATCTGAGCAAAACTAATAACTTTAACTTGATGATGACGATCAACATAAACAACACTATCATATAAATAAGAATCATCACCTAAAATATATTCTTGTAAAATTATTTTACCCTTATATCCAGCATCTTTAATTCTTTTAATAACATTTTTTAATTCTTCTAAAGAATTTATTTTATATATTTTATTTTTTCCTTCAAAATTTAAATGATTATAATTAATTACATCAGCCGGTTTTAAAATAATTGGAAAATCAATAATAGGTAATAAATCATTATTAAGATCATAAAAATATGTTTGAGGAAAATTTAAACAATTATTTTGATACGTTTTATAAAACAATTCTTTATTAACTAAAGTTTCTAAAACAAAAATATTTTGTTTAGGATAAATTAAATTACTTAATAATTTATCTTTATTTTTAGCAATTATTTTAGAATATGTTTCATTTGTACTTACTAAAAGAATTAAATTATTAATAAAACTTTTAGCATAATTATTAACAACTTTAATAAATTCTTCTTCACACCATAAATTACTATTATATTCAACCGTCAAAATATTAGAAAATTTAGTAAAAGCTAAACGTTCTTTACCAATTAAATGAGCCTTTTTCTTAAAAGCTTCATAATAACATCTAGCCATATAATAAGCATTTGCATCACTACCTAAAATTAATATTTTAAAATCCACAAAAATCACCCCTATATTTCCTTTATTTTATCTTTATTAACATAAACTTTAGTAACCCGATTACTAATCTGATTAAATAAATGATAAGCATTAATATTTAAAGTACGACAAACATCTTTAATACTTCTTTGCTCACCAAATATTTCAACCTTACAACCTACCTCATATTTATTTTGTGAAAAAACTAATAACATATCCATACAATCAGCAACTATTTTGCATTTTTTCGAATTTATCAAAACATAATCAAATTTTTTATCAACTCCATCAGCATAACCAATACAAATAGTGTATATATAACCAGAAGTTTTAATAAAATAATTAGCATTATAACCAACAAAATCTCCAACTTTAACTTTTCTTCTTGACATTATTTGAGAATATAAAATATAAGCTGGTTTTACTTTTAAACAATTTGTTATAGTTGTTGGACTACATCTAAATTTTTTTTGCATTTTTCTTATCTTCCAAAATTGATATTTTCCCTTTAAACTATCATAATTAATATCTAGGCTTTGATTAAAACCATACATAACTATTCCTAATCTAATCCCATTACAAAAATTAGGTTTTTTATGTTCTACTAATGTCCTACTTCTTCCTAAATGAACAATCGGAATTTCTTCTAAATGAATGTCATTAGTTAACTCTATAAATTTATTTAATTGATAATCATAATAAGGATCTTTTATTCCACTTGTAGCAAAATGACTATAAATACCTTCTAAAAATAAATTTTTACTTTCTTTTAACAAATAAAAAGCTTCTGTTAGATTTTTTTTACTATCAAAACCTAACCGATGCATTCCACTATCAACAGCTAAATGAACTTTAATTAATCCATTAAAATCTTTAGCAAGTAATTTTTTTAAATAAGTTAAACTTTCAATAGTAATTGTAATATTATATTTAATAATTAAATCTAAATAATCTAATAATATAACTTCTAAACATAAAATAGGAATATTTTTATTTATTTTTCTTACTTTAATTGCTTCTTCTAAAGAAGAAATGGCAAGATAATTTACTCCCCCTTTTATTAAATCATTTATAACGTAGATTCCATGATGATATGCATCATTTTTAACTACTCCAATATAATATTCATATTCAGGATAATTTTTTTTAATTTCAATAATATTTTCTTTTAAAATATTTCCATTTATAAGAGCATAAGTTGGTCTTTGCATAACTTTTTACCTCTTTTCAAAAAAATTATAACAAAATAAAAAAGTTAATTTTGGCATCTCGACAAAAGATGTCAAAAAAAACTTTTTAGAAGGTATATAATTAAAACATGAAAGAAGATATTATTATAAACAATTATCATTTAGATGAAAATCAAAAAAAACCTATTTTAGAAAATCCAAAATATTCTTTAATTATTGCAGGTGCAGGTTCTGGTAAAACATTAACTATTGTCGGTAAAATAAAATATATGTTAGAAAACAATTTAATTAAAAAAGATGAAATTTGTTGTCTTTCATTTACTAATGAAGCAGTTTTAAATTTAAAAAAAAATATTTATCAAAATTGTCATCAAAATATTACAACTTATACTTTTCATAAATTAGCTTTAAATATTATTGATAATGAAAATTTTTTAATAGCACCTGATAATTTAAAAGATACCATAATTAATAATTTTTTTACTAAATTATTTTTAGAAAATAAATATACCAAAAAAAGTGTTTATAATATTTTAAAAATATATGGACCATTTAAAGAATATCAATATCAAAAAAAAGATTTAAAAAATTTAAAAAAAATAATAAAACAATTTTTAGATTTATACTCTAGTAATACTTTTACTAAAAAAGATTGGCTAAATTTTTTTAAAAAAAGTAAAAAACATCATTTATTAATAATTTTATACGCCATTTATAATTTATATGAAAAAGAAAAACAACTAAATAATTTACTTGATTTTGATGATATGATTAAATTAGCTATTAATAAATTAAAAAGGAAAAAAATAAAATTACCTTTTAAATTAATAATAATTGATGAATTTCAAGATACATCTTTATTAAGATTTACTTTAATTAAAGAATTAGTAAAATTAACAAATTCTAAATTATGTGTCTGTGGAGATGATTATCAATCAATTTATAATTTTTCAGGAAGTGATATTAACTTATTTTTAGATTTTCCAAAATATTTTAAGCATGCTAAAATATATAAATTAGAAACAACTTATCGTAATAGTCAAGAGTTAGTAAATATAGCGGGTAAATTTATTTTAAAAAATCCTAAACAAGTTATTAAAAATCTTAATAGTCAAAAACATTTAGAAAAACCAATTATAATTGTTTATGAAAAAAATCCTAAAGAAACTTTAAATAAAATTTTAAATTTTTTCCCTAAAGAAGATAAAGTTTTTATTTTAGGAAGAACACATTATGATTTAAAAAAATATAGTAATAAAACTTATCAAGAAGGAAATGTTAAATTTTTAACAATTCATGCTTCTAAAGGTTTAGAAACTGATCATGTAATTATTTTAAACATGACTAATGAAATATATGGATTTCCAAGTAAACAAAAAGATGATACAATTTTATCTTTAGTCAAAAAAGAACTTATTTATCCTTTTGAAGAAGAAAGAAGATTATTTTATACAGCATTAACAAGAACAAAAAAAGACGTATTTATTATAACTAATAAATACAATCCATCTATTTTTATCAAAGAGATTTTAAAGGAAAAAAATATTAAAATTCTTCATCTTTAATTTTAATGGTACTAACTATTTTAATACCACTTATACTTTCATAAATTAAATTTTTATGAAAAATTTTTAATAATAAAGATAATATTAAAATCATTAAATATAAAGCTAAAATAATTACTATATAATATTCTAAAATATTATAGTTAAAAATTTGATTTTGATATAATAAATAACCTAAAAATAAACTAAAAATAGGTAGAATAATATAAATTAAAATAAATGTTAAATAATATATTAATAAATTAAATCTTTTTAAACTTAAATTTTTAAAATTCTTAAATTCTAAATTTAAATATTTCATTCCAATACTTTTTTTAAAAATAAGTACAAAAATAAAATACATAATTAAAGGAATTATTAAATATTCTTTAGAAATAATTTTATTATAAACAAGATAACTTTCTAAAAAAGTTAATAAAATAATAATAAATAAATCAATACTAATATAACAAAAACGTTTAAATATTGAAACTAATTCACCTTTTTGATAACTATCATGATCTATTTTATCTCTTGATTGTAAAATTTTAATAAATAAAGAGCCTAAAAAATAACCAAGGAAACCACCAAAAGAATTTAATATTAAATCGTCAACATCAAAAACTCGATATGAATGAGGATAAATAAAATATAGACCTGATATTTGAGTTAATTCAAAAAATAAACTTAAACAAAATGAAAAAAATAATGTTTTTCCTAAACTACATTTAAAATAATAATGCAGATATATACCAAAAGGAATTGTTAAAAAAATATTAAATATAGCTTCATAAGTTGCAGCATTTTTTAAAGTTGGAAAATAAGTAGTAAAATCATTAAACTTTAAATTAGTTTTATTAATTATTTCTAAAATGAAATTAAAAGGTTGTAAATTATAAGATGGAATATTAATTTTATTTACATATTCGATACTTGGTAATGGTAATATTATTAAAAAATAAGCTGTTAAAAGATATAAAATAAAAGAATAAATAATAATTGTTCTAAAACCATTTACAGAACCATATTTATGATATTGATATAAAACATAAAATATGGTAAAAAATAAAGCAACTATAGGGAAAAAAACAATAGCTGTTTTAATTGCAAATGTAAAATTACTCATAATCTCACCAATTAAAGTATAGCATATTTCCAAAAATTTAAAATACATTTTAATAGGAGGTCTTATGAAAAAGTTTATTAAAGCAATTTTAATACCTATAATTATTGGGGGTTTAGTAGGAATATTAATTGCTCCAAACATAGATTATAATACTTTAATTAAACCAACATTTTCACCACCATCTTATTTATTTCCAATAGTTTGGACTATTTTGTATCTATTAATGGGCGTATCTTATGCTTTAATAGAAAACATTTCAAGAAAAACTAAAAATATTTATTATATCCAATTAACTTTTAATGCCTTATGGTCGATTCTATTCTTTATTTTAAAATGGCGTTTAATATCAATTATTTGGATCATTATTTTAGATATTTTAGTAATTACAATGATTATTCAAATGTATAAACAAAAGAAAATTGCTGGTTTACTACAAATTCCTTATTTAATTTGGATATTATTTGCTACTTATTTAAATCTATTCATTTATATTTTAAATTAAGAACATAAAAGTTCTTTTTTTAAAATATTTTCTCTTTCTAAAATTAAAATTGTCATCATATCTAATTCACCATTATAATATTTATCCAATACTTTTTGAAAAATACTATTAGGCTCAATATAATTAAAGTCATACAAGATTTTAATTTTAAATTATCAAGATAACCTAAAACCTCTAAAGGATCATTAGTTGATAGATTAAGTAAAGCTTGAGATATTTCAAATAAATGATTTCTTAAAATATCATTTGCTAAATATTCTTTTGCTTCATCTAAATTTCTTATTTCATAATACTGAGCAATTTCACTCATTCCTAATCCTCTTATCTGAGGAAAAATATACCACACCAATGACTTTCTTTATATCCATTCTTAATTTCATTTAAAGCTGTTTCATAACTTTTATTATGTGCTAAAATAAATCTTTCTAAATCCATAAATACTTCCTTTCAATTTAAATAATATTTTCCTTTTTTAAAAGATAAAGTTTTATCTTGAACCATCATTAATAAATAAGGATTTTTAATTATTTTTCTAGGTAAATCTTTAGGTTTAATCCCTCTTTCTAAACTTGTAATATTATTATCTTTAAAATATTTAATTATATTTTCTTTAGTAAAAGATGTATCATTTTGATATTTGTTTTTTAATAAGATTATATAAATAATACCAACTATACAAATAATAAGTAAAAAAATTTTCCAAAACATTTTTAACTACTCCTTTAAATTTAAATAATCAAAACTACTTCTTATTCCTCCATTAAATTTTAGTGTCACTTTTGCCACTAATTTTCAATACAATTATACAATACAATTTAAAGAAAATACAACTTGTCATTAAATTTTAGTGTCATTTTTGCCGTTAAATTTCAATGGGACTTGCACTATATTAAGTTGGGTATTATTATATAATTAAATTACAAAAAATTGAATTAAATAATAATAAATTACAAGTTAAATTAAATAAATTAGAAAAAACACTAAAAGAAAAAATAAATAATTTTTTTAAATTTGCATATAATAGAGTATGAAAATCAAAAATAATTTGATTTTCAAATGAATATGTGATAAAGTATTATCACAAGTCGTAATTGATTGCATTGTGAAGACTTTGGTCGAGGAACATATTAGTCAATCTAAATTATGACATCATGAGTAGCATTGTGAAGACTTTGGTCGAGGAACATATTAGACTATTCGTTGGATAGGAACTCTATTATAGAGTTCCTTTTTTGATTTTTATGGAGGTGGTTAGATGCAGAATGGTGAAATTTATTATATTGATTTTAAAGGAAATATGGGTTCTGAAATTAATAAAATACACTTAGGAATTATTTTTACTATTCCTAAAATTAAAAATATGGTATTTTGCATACCTTTAACTATTCCTAAGCCAAAACATTTTAAAGATATGGATTCATTTAATAATAGAAATCATAACAATTTAAAATATCAAAATTTAATTTATATTGATGAAACTGATTCAATAGCATTATTAGACCAAATGAGAACAATTTCAACTTTAAGATTAAAAAATTCATATAATGTCGTTATAAATTCTAATAATATTAATTTAATAATTACAAAAGTTAGTAAATATATATTTAATATATTACATTAAAAGAAAGAAGATAAAAATTATGAGTGTAAGGTACAAATATAAATTTAGTAGCACGATTTTTAAGACACGACGATATTTCAACAACATTAAATATTTATGCTCAATTTTTTATAAAAGTGATTTAAATAATTTAATTTATAATAAAATAGTCGGTAATTAGTCAAAATTTTAAATATATAAAAACCCTTTAAATAAAGGGTTTATTTTATAATCTGGTGGCTCCAACGGGAATTGAACCAGTGACACAAGGA
>CANRHC010000059.1 GCA_947630305.1 uncultured Bacilli bacterium | reverse complement strand
TTATCATATTTTAAAATATGTTTTAATGACTTACTTCCCATATTTAAAAATGCGGGAACTTTCAATTTTATTTTTGGCCATCTTAAAAAATTATTGAAAAAGATATTAAGGTTTGCTAGTATTTATAGTAGAGAGAGGTGTAAAAATAAAATGGAAAAGAAAAATATGGTGTTATTAACTGTTATAGCTGTTGCCACTTTATTAGTAGCTGTTATTGGAGCAACATTTGCATTCTTTACAGCAACTGTTCAAGATAATCGTAAGGATAGCGATGATACAGGAGCAACTAGTTTAACAGCTGGTTCTGTAGCAAATACAGTAGTTGTAGGAAGTGTATCTGGAGCTGCTGGACAATTTACAGCAACTGATGTATATCCAGGACATATGGAAGTTGCTGCTTTAACTGTAAAGGCTGACAATACAGAAGGTGACAAAAATTCTGTAACAGACATTGCTATTAAGTATAATGTTACTAGTAATGATTTTGCTGATGATGAAATTAGAGTATCAGTTTACAAAAAAGATGGTGCTGCCATAGCTGGAATTAATAAAGCTGAAGATGGTACAGGAAATAGTAATTTCTTCCAATGTGAACATCAAAGTAGAAATGCTGTACAAGAAACTGATTTTAATGGCGTTGAATCAGTTCCAACAGGTACTAGAATTTTCTATGAAGAATGTGCTAATAAAGACGGTTTAACCAAAGGTGGTGCTGCAATTGTTGGAACTGCAAAATCTGTAAAACAAGAACCAGGCGAATATCTATTTGAAACATCTATAAGTGCAGATGCTGGAAGTGAAACAACAGTTAACTATTATTTTGTATTAGAATTTGTTAATAAAGACAAAGCTGATAGCATTGAAGCTCAAAATGGATCTATGAACGATGTTATTAAAGGTGACATAACTGTAATACCAGCTTAGTAAACTAAAAGGCCGTTAAGGCTTTTTTTGTTTAAACTTTAATTCGACAAATTCCTTACAATAGATAGTTTATAAAAGCAAACTTGTAAGGAGGTGAACATCTATGTCTAAATTTTATAACGCAAGAAACGATAAGGTATTTAAAGCTATCTTTTGTGATCCAAGTGATACGGAATTATTAGAAACCTTAATGAGTTTAATTTAAATAAAGAAGTTAAAAATGTTAGTTTTACTAATCCTGAACTTTTGAAGAGAAATGTTATAGAAAGAGCTAAAACTTGTGATTTTATAGCTTTAATTGATGAAGCCAAAGTGCATATCGAATTAAACAGTTCTAGTCCTAGTTGGTTACATTTTCGTAATTTAAATTTTTTTAGTATAAGTTTTAATAAAGAAACAGAAGTAGGACAACAATATGACTTATCTACAAAATATTATCAAATAGATATAAGTTATAAATTAAATAATAGTAATAAATTAGATGAAATATTAGAATATTATTTCCAAACTAAAGATCATATAAAATATGTAGATAATATAAAAATTCTTGAATTCAATATGGATAAAATCAAAAAGACGTGGTATGATGAGACTGATGAAAGAAAGAAAAAATTTATTTTACTATTTAACGAAATTTGATATGAATCAAGAAGAGTTAGATGAGAAAGAGGATGATGCTTTTGTGAAGAAATTAAAAAGTAAAATCAAAAAACTAAATCAAGATAAGAATTTTGTCAGTTTCTTAAGCCATGAAGATGACATAAAGTTTCAAATGAATACTGTAAGAAACGAAGGCATCATTGAAGGCGAAAAGGCAAAAAGTTTAGAAATAGCGAAAAAGATGCTTGAAATGGAATCTGATATTGAATTTATCACTAAAGTAACTGGTTTAACCAAAAGTGAAATAGAAAATTTAAAGTAAAAAATTTGTAATATTTACAAGTTTTTTTATTATGTAAACATTTTATTTTTTTTAGTCAAATTTGACACTTTTTGGTTTAAAAATAATTGTCAAGTAAAATATAATCTGTTATATTTTTATTATAGAAGAGAGGAATGAAAAAAATGGAAAAGAAAAATATGATATTGTTAACTGTTATTGCTGGTGCAACATTTTTAGTAGCAATGGTTGGAGCAACATTTGCATTCTTTACAGCAACTGTTCAAGATAATCGTAATGAAAGTGATGATACTGGAAAAACAAGTATTACAGCTGGTTCTGTAGCAAATACGATAGTAGTAGGAAGTGTATCTGGAACTGCTGGACAATTTACTGCAACTGATGTATATCCAGGACATATGGAAGTCGCAGCTTTAAGTGTAAAGGCTGATAATAGCCAAAATGAACAACAAACAAAAACTAATATTGCTATCAAATATGATGTAACTCAAAATGATTTTGCTGATAATGAAATTAAAGTTTCAATTTATAAGAAAGAAGATTCAGCTGTTCCTGGAATAGCTAAAGCTGAAGATGCAAGTGGAAATAACAACTATTTCCAATGTGAACATAAAAGTGCTCCAGCAACACAAGAGGATTTTACAGGTGTAGAAAGTGTTGATGAAGGTGTAACTAAATTTTATGAAGAATGTGCTAATGCTAATGGCTTAACTTATGCTAGTGCAATATTATTAGAAAGTAAAAATATTGCTCATGTTGATGGTGCATCTAAATCTTATGAATTTGAAGATGTAATTACTGCTGATGGTCAAGGTTCTAAAACTGTTAACTATTATGTAGTAGTTGAATTTGTTGATACCAAAACAGCTGCTAATAGTGTTGATGCTCAAAACGCTTCTATGAACGCTGTATTAAAAGGCGACATTTCTGTTATACCAGCATAATAAAAAGCAATATTTGCTTTTTTTTTGCATTGAACCAATCATTATTTTATGATAAAATTGTCATAATAAGGGAGATGGAAACATGGGAGCATATTTTTCAATAAGTGCTTTAATTATTATCATAATTTTTATGATTGATTTCTTTTCTAAAGAAAGAGTTAAAAATCATGAAACTGATATATATAAATATTTATTAATTGTTTCAGCTTTTGGAATGTTTTTTGATGTTTTAACTTCTATTTGGTTTAAAATGGGCTTAGATTATCATCACTTTATATATACTTTTAGTTGCCGTCTTGTTTTTCTATATTTAGTAGTATGGGGAATGATTTTTTCTTATTATATAAAAACTATTAGTTTGGTAAAAGATATTGATAATAAATTAAAGAAAGTAAGAAAAATATATTATTATACTTTAATTATTTTAGTACCATTAATTTTATTTTTACCACTTACTTATAATCAAGTTGGTGACATTATTGTTCCTAATGGTCCATCTGTTGTTGTAACATATGTATTTGCAATTGGTTTTTTATGTTATTCTGTCATACTTGCTATTAAAAATCGTAAAGTTATTGAAAAGAAAAAAATTAAACCAATCTATGTTTTAGTTATTGCTTTAGTTATTAATACTATTATTCAAGTATTTTTCCCTGAAGCATTCTTAATTAGTTATTTATTAGGTATAATTGATATTGTAATGTATTTTACTATTGAAAATCCTGATATAAAAATTATTAAAGAATTAAATATGGCTAAAGATCAAGCTGAAAAAGCTAATCGTGCTAAAACTGATTTTTTATCTAATATGTCTCATGAAATTAGAACTCCTTTGAATGCCATTGTTGGTTTTAGCGAATGTCTTTTAGATCATCAAGAATTAAATGGCGAGGTAAAAGGTTTTGCTACTGATATTGTTGATGCATCTCATAACTTATTAGAAATTGTTAATGGTATCTTAGATATATCTAAAATTGAAGCAAATAAAATGGAAATTATTTTAAAAGAATATCATCCAAAAGAGGTTTTAGAGTCTTTAGGAAAATTAGTTATTCCAAGAATTAGAGAAAAGCCAATTGAGTTTAAAACTTATTTTTCACCTGATTTACCTGGTACTTTAAATGGTGATGTAGGTAAACTTAAACAAATCGTATTAAATATTTTAACTAATGCTGCTAAATATACGGATAAAGGTGAAATTATCTTGCACGTTACTTGTGTAAATGATATTCCCAAAAGAAAATCTGTTTTATATATTTCGGTAAAAGATACAGGAAGAGGAATTAAAGAAAATAATTTAAAAAATTTATTTCGAAAATTTGAAAGAATTGATGAAGATAAAAATACAACTATTGAAGGAACTGGTTTAGGACTTGCCATAACTAAGAATTTAGTAGAAATGATGGGTGGTAAAATTAGTGTATATAGTAAATTTGGTGAAGGTTCTATTTTTCGAGTTTATTTAGAACAAGAAATTGTCAGAATGGAAGATGATAATAAAGAAGAAGAAAATAGTGTAACTCAGATTAAAACATATGATGGTAAAAAAGTTTTAATTGTTGATGATTCAAAAATTAATTTAAAAGTTGCTGTTCAATTAATGAAAGATTATCGTTTTGATGTTGTTACTTGTGAAAGTGGTTTTGACGCTATTGATGAAGTAAAGAAACAAGATTTTGATTTAATTTTTATGGATATAATGATGCCTAAGAAAAATGGCGTTGAAACATTAAATGATTTAAAAACAATGAAAAAGTTTAGGACTCCAGTTATTGCTTTAACAGCAGATGCAATTGAAGGTATGGAAGAAAAATATTTACAAGCAGGATTTAATGGTTATTTATCAAAACCAATTGATAGGGATATGTTAAATAAAACAATTAATAAATTTTTAGGAGGGAAGAAATGAAAAATGTTGATTTATTAACTAGTTATGGTGTTGATTTAGATACGGCTTTACAAACTTGGGGAGATATGGATTCTTATAATGAAGGATTAAAAGAATATTATGATGAATTATTAAATAAAGTTAAAGAATTAGAAAATTATAAAAATAATCAAGATTATGAGAATTATGGTATTTTAGCTCATAGTATGAAAAGTGAATCTAAGTATTTTGGTTTAATGGATGATGCAAATGTATTTTTAGAACACGAATTAAAGGGTAAAGAAAGTGATGGAGAATATATTGCTAGTCATTTTAATGATATACTAAATACTGTTAATAAAATTCATAATTTATTGAAAGAATATTTTGAAGGTGAATAGTATGATTTTAGCCGTTGATGATTCAGAAATTATTTTAAATTTTATAGAACATAGTTTAAAAGGTAAGTATCCTGTAACTAAAGCTAAAGATGGTAATAGTGCAATTAGTATTTTAAGAGATAATGATATATATGCTATTTTATTAGATTTAAATATGCCTGGTGGTAATGGGTTTGAAGTATTAAGTTATTTAAAAGAAAATGATTTAATTACTAAAATACCAGTTATTATTATAACAGGTGATGATAATAAAGAAGTTATTGAAAAGGCTTTTAGTTATCCTATTTTAGATGTTTTAAATAAACCGTTTACAATAGAAAATATGGATCGAATATTAGATACAATTAATAATTTTTATGAAAGAAAGAAACATGAAATAATTGATTAGTCTATTTTATAGACTTTTTTTTTAAGTTTTGATAAAATATGATTGTTGGTGATTTTATGTTAAAAATACAAAATTTATCTTTAAAAGCAGATAATAAAGAATTATTAAATAATATTAATTTAGAAATAAATGAAGGGGAAATTCATGTTTTAATGGGACCTAATGGTGCCGGAAAAAGTACCCTTTGTAAAGCTATTTTATCTCATCCCAGTTTAGAAAAAACATCCGGGCAAATATATTTTTTTGATAAAAATATAACAGCTTTAAAGACTGATGAAATAGCAAGGTTAGGTATATATTATATATCACAATCACCTGTAGAAATAGAAGGTGTTAAGAATATTGAATTAATAAGAAGTGCTTTAAGAAATTTAAATAAACATATAGATATATTTGAATTTAATAAAAAAAATAAAATATTTTGTGAACAATTAAATATTGATAAAGATTTTATTCATCGAGAGATTAATGTAAATATGAGTGGTGGCGAAAAAAAGAAAAATGAATTATTAACTATGTTATTTTTACAACCTAAATTAATAATATTAGATGAAATAGATTCTGGTTTAGATATTGATTCGATAAAATCAGTTGCTAAAATATTAAAAAATTACCAAGAAAAAAACAATTGTGCAATTTTAATTGTTTCCCATCAAGAAATGTTAATAAAATTACTTAATCCTACCTTTTGTCATTTAATAAAAAATAAAACGATTATTAAAAGTGGTGATACTTCTTTAATTAAAACAATTTTAGAAAAAGGTTTTGCTAATTTCTAGGGGTTTTTATTATTTACTTATTAAAGGAGTGAATATAATACTATGAGTAAAGAAGAAAAAATAATAATAAAAGATAAAAATACAAATATTAATGTATCTGAAAATCTTAATATTATAGAATGGAAATTCCCTGATTTTCCTTTTCAATGTAATATTTATATTGAAGATAATATTATTTTAAATTCCCATTGTTTAATACATTTAAATGGTATAAATGGTAAGATTAATATTTATAGTCAAAATAAAAGTATTGTAAATATTTCTTTAGGTTTAATTTTTAAAAATGAGAATAATTTTTTAATAAAAAATGTTTTAAATGGTAATGAAGCATATAGTAAAATATTAATTCATGCTTTAGAAGAAGATGATAGTAAATCTATTTTAAAAACAGTTGGTATAATTAATGAAAAAACTAAAGATAATGAATTTTTAGAACAAATTAAAGTTTTAAATTTTAAAAAACAAAATATAACATGTTTACCAGAACTTTTAGTTTATTCTAATGAGGCTATTGCTAATCATAATGCAACTATTAGAAATATTAGTATAGATGAACTTTTTTATTTAAATAGTAAAGGTATAAATAATGATTTAGCTATTAAATTAATAAAAGAAGGCTTTTTAAATAAAGCTTTAAATAAGTAAGGTAAGGAGGTGTTTTTTTGAACACAAAAGATTTTCCAATGTTAAATAAAGATTTAATTTATTTAGATAATGGTGCAACAACTTTAAAACCTAAAATGGTTATAGAAAAAATTGTTGATTATTATAGTAATTATTCGGCTAGTGCTCATCGTGGTGATTATGATATAGCTTATAAAGTAGATCAGGAATATGAAGGGGCAAGAGAAAAGGTTAGAAAATTTATTAATGCTCGTGAAAGAGAGGAAATTATTTTTACTAGTGGGTCAACTGAAGCTTTAAATATGGTTGCTAATGGTTTTTTTAAAAATTATTTAGAATCTAGTGATGAAATTCTTATTACTACTAGTGAACATGCTTCTAATGTTTTACCTTGGTTTCATCTTCAAAATACTATAGGTACTAAAGTTAAATATATTCCTTTAGATAATAATCATTATGTTACAATGGATAATGTTATTAAAAGTATAACTCCTAATACAAAAGTTATCTCTTTAGCAGGTATTACTAATGTAATAGGAGATGAAAGACCGATAAAAGAAATTTGTAAATATGCTCATGAACATAATATATTTGTTGTAATGGATGCATCTCAATATGTTCCTCATCGTAAGACTGATGTTATTGATTTAGATGTTGATTTTATGGCTTTTTCAGGACATAAAATGTGTGGACCAACAGGAATTGGAGTATTATATGGTAAAAAAGAACTTTTAGAAGAATTAGAACCAATTAATCAAGGTGGAGGAATGAATGAATCGTTTGATTCACCAAATGAAGTTTATTTTAAAGAATTACCGATGAGATTAGAAGCTGGAACGCCTAATATAGCAGGAGTAATTGGTCTTGGGGCTGCAATTGATTATTTAACTAATATTGGAATGGATAAAATAAGAGAATATGAGATTAATTTAAGAAAATATGCAATGGAAAAATTAATTAAAATTCCTTACTTAGATATTTTAAATATAGAATCTGATAGTGGAATTATAGCTTTTAATGTTGATGGTATTTTTAGTCAAGATGTAGCTTATTATTTAAATAAATATAATATATGTGTAAGAGCTGGTAATCATTGTGCTAAAAATTTAAAAAGTGAAGTAGGCGTTAAAAATAGTATAAGAGTAAGTTTATATTTTTATAATACAGAAAGTGAAATAGATGATTTAGTAGAATTATTAAGTAATAAAGAAAAAATGAGAATAGAGATGATTTAAATGGATGAAAATTTAAGAAGAGAAATTATTATGGATCATTATACTAATCCAATAAATAAAAAAGTTCCAGAAAATACTTTAGATTATCAAAAAGTAAATACTAATAATAGTAGTTGTATAGATAATTTAGATATTTATTTAAAAATAGAAGATAATATTATTAAAGATATATATTTTGATGGAGAGGCT
The DNA here is from genome assembly GCA_947630305.1 of uncultured Bacilli bacterium. Classification (GTDB taxonomy): domain Bacteria; phylum Bacillota_I; class Bacilli_A; order RF39; family UBA660; genus Ventrenecus. The sequence goes on along the minus strand of CANRHC010000059.1, from coordinate 1,199 downwards.
TGTGCAATTTCTACTTCTTCTTGCTCAATTATGATTCATAATTTAATAGGTAAAACAATTAAAGAAGCTAAAGAATTTATTAAAAATTTTAAAAATATGATTGATGAAGAATCATATAATGAAGAATTGCTTGGTGAAGCTAATGCATATAATAATATTTATAAACAAAATAATCGAAAACATTGTGCATATTTACCATATGAAGGTATTTTAAAAATATTAGATCAATATGATGAATAATTTGCATATAATTTATTGGTGGTAAAATTGAATTTATCTGAATTACAAAGAAAAGATATTGTTAATATTTTAGATGGTAAACGTTTAGGAAGAATAGTAGATGCTGAAATAAATGATAGTGGAACAATAATTCATTTTGTAATAGAACCAAGACATTTTTTTCACTTATTTCATTTTAAAGAAGATGTATTAATTAATTTTAGACAAATAAAAAAAATAGGTGAAGATGTTATATTAGTAGAAATGGGAATAAATGAATTATAAAAAAGTGTAAAGGAAAACTGTAAAGAGTTTTCTTTTTTCTTGACACGTAGGGGGGGGGGTATGTTATGATTTTGATATGATAAAATATACTAATTTTATTTCAAAAATAAAAATAGTATGATATAATATACATGACATAATATGACGGTTTAAAAATGAATAATAAGTTTATACTAAAAAAGAAGGGTGAAAATATGAGACTAGAAAGCTTTAAAGATAAGAAAGTAACAAGAAGAAAAATGATATTAATAAGTTTAGGAGTAATAACAATAATAGGAGTATCATTATTACTATATAAAACATTTGCAAGTTTTAAAAGTGAAGTAACATTTCCAATGATGAGTGGAAAAGTAAATTATTATGGAAATGCTGATTTAATATTTGCTTTTTATAAAGGCGATGAAAAGTTAGATGAAATGCCTCAGAAAGGAAATAGTGAAAATTTAGTTTTTGATCATGGAACATGTGATACTGGAGCAACAATTGAATGGAATGAAAATGAATGGGCCCCTTTAGTAAAAGGACTTAATAAAACAAAAACAACATGTACATTGTATTTTAAAGAATTTAAAATTCCTATATTAAGAAGAGTTACTTCTACTGATGAAAATGGAATGTGTGTTAATGGTACTATAAAAATGTAAGAAAAGGACCAAATAAAAATGTAGGAAAAACTACATAATTATAAGGACCTA
>CANRHC010000058.1 GCA_947630305.1 uncultured Bacilli bacterium | reverse complement strand
AAGAATAAAAAATAAAAAAACTAGATAAAATCTAGGAAAAATTGAATATTAAATTAATAAAGTGTCAAACATGGGAGATGAATTAGCTAATTTATCTTTACAAGGTTTTAATAAAGCATGCCTTTTAAATTTTAAAAAATATGATCAATTTTTAGTTGGTATTAATAGAGATGATATGATTGTTTCAGATTATTTTGCTTTAAAAAGAATTATTGATGGATTAGCTATTCCTTATAAAAGTGTCTAATTATTCACATAATTTACAAAATATGTAAAACGTTCTTGACTTATAAAAAAAAATCTTTTAAAATTGATTTATAAAGAAATGAGGTAGAAATATGGAATCAGGTTTGAATTTTTGTTCAACTACAGCAAATGTTTGGCAAATTGTAGGGTATATTTTGTTAGTATTTAAAATTGTAATTCCAATTATATTAATTGTTTTCGGAATGATGGATTTAGGAAAAGCTGTCGTAGAAAGTAAAGATGATGCCATTAGTAAAGCAGCTAAACATCTTGCTTTTCGTGCTATTGCAGCAGTTTTAGTATTTTTTGTTCCTACATTAGTTAGTATGATTTTAGGTCTTGTATCTAATTTCCAAAATTCTGGTGCTAGAAGCGATTTCGAAGTATGTCGTACATGTATTACCGATCCAAATGACGCTGAATGTACTGTTCCAGCTGAAAATGCTTGGAATGGTTCTGATTATAGAGAAGATTAGAATATAAAGAATGTTTTAAACTTTCTTTTTTTTTAACTTAATGTTAAAATGTTATAAAGGTGAATTAAAATGAAGAATGTTAGTAAGTTTTTAATTTTTTTATTGTTTATTTTTTGTGGAGTAAATATAGTAAATGCTAAAGAAATAAAAATGACTTGTAATTATATACATCCATATGATCAACTTAGTGGTAATCCAGAAGTAGAAGTAAAATGTGATATTTATAGTGATTATAGTCACATGTGTTATGTGACTGTTCCATCACAAAATAATAAAAATAATAAAGAAAAAATATTAAATTGGTCTAAATTAAAAGTTATTAATGTTAAAGATTATGTAAAAAATAATAATAGTTGTCCTAATTATTTAGTTGTTAAAACTAAAGGTAGTTATGAACTTTATGGTTCAGATACTAAAGATAATGCTGAAGAATTGAAAAAAAGCTTAGGTGGGACAAGATTTATTGCTACTAATAAAGATATTAACTCTTCAGAAGAAGAAAAAGAAAAAGTGACAAAGAATATTGAAAATGAGATTAATGATATTAAAAATACAATTGATAATTATGATTTAAATACTTGTAAAGATGATAGTAAAGTAACGACAAAATTTAGTGGATGTCAAAAAATAATTGATTCTTTAAGTGAACGTTTAGGTTCTTCAACTAATAATGTTGATAGTTATATTCAAGAAGGTATTTTATCTGAAAGTGATGATGTTGTTGTAAAATTTCGTAAACAAGTTGAGGATGCTCAGAAGTTTATTAAAGAAGAACAGAATGTTTTAAATGCCGAAGAAAAAAAAATTAAAGAAGAATTAGAAATTAAAGATGATTCTAAGGAAATAAGATTTTCATGTAATTATAGTTATTCAGATCCAAAAATGAGTATTAAGTGTGATGTATATGAAGATTATAGTCATTTATGTTATATGACTATTTCATCAGAAAATATAGAAAAAAAAATTGAAAACTGGGATGCATCTATTTTAGCTGTTCCAAATTGGTATGCTAAACAATATGTAAAAAATAATAATGCTTGTATGCCTTATTTAATAGTTAAAACTCAAAATTCTAGTTATGAAATTCATGCTGCTTCAAATTTTAATGATGCTCAAACGATTCAAGGATTAGGGAATGTTCCAAGATATATATTATCTGCTCCTGGTCAAGATAAAAATAATGCTTATAAAGTCTATGAACCTTTTAAATGTGTTTATGAAACTAATTTTTTTAATACGAGTGAAAATGCTAAAAAATGGGTTTTAGAAACTAATGAAGATGGAAATAAATTAGTTAAAGGTGCAAGTAGTGATGGTAAATCTGTTGAATTTGATGGTGATGGGATTCCGACTAATGGAAAATGTCCTGATGTAAGTATTTATATGAAAACTAGTGATACTAATTATAAAATATTTGCTAATCAACAAAATTGTTTTGATTCATTTGGTTCAAGGAACTCTAATTGCTCTGAAAATTTGAAAGGTAAAAAAGATAATTCAGCTACTTCACCATCTAATGATACTAAAAGTGGTGTTCAGTATAAATTAGAAGATTCTTCTAAAACATCATGTAAATATTCTAACGGAAAATATGGTTCTTTAACTATTAATAATAAAAATGATAATATTTCTTCTAAATGTGAAAATTCTACTTATTTGTGTACGGCAAGTATCGATAATTCAAAATTATTTTATAAAAATGATAGTTTTAATTGTCCAGATTTCCTTTATACTACTGTTGTTTTAGATTTTAGTAGTAATACTGGAAGGTATAAAGTTAATGTCTATGATGCTGGAAGCGAGGATGATGATACAAGAGATGAAAATGATCCTGAAAGTGGCAATGCTGTTAATGGATCTTGGAATCCTAAAACTTTATGTGGGGACAATAATGAAGATTGTAATATTGATATAACAAAATTTTGTACTAATCCTTATGTAGCAAGAACTTTAAAATTTTTGGGACTTTTACTTGCTATTGCTAAAATCTTAGTTCCAGCGATCATAATTATTTTAGGTTTTGTAGATTTAGCTAATATCGTAATTTCTGGAAAAATTGAATCTGTTAAAAAACAAGCTTTGAAGTTAGGTAGTAGAGTTGTAATAGGAATAATAATCTTTTTACTTCCAACTATTTTAATTACAATTTATAATGTCGCATATAGTATTGCAAATAATAGTACAAAAGTAACAGATGGAAGTTTAGATGTTCCTAAAAATTTTAAAAATTGTGTTGGATGTATACTAGATGCTAATAATAGTGAAGCATGTATTATAAATCAAAATGAAGAAAGTAGTGATTAAATATGAAAATTGATAGTGTTGAATTGCAAAAAATTGCTGTAAGACAGAGTCAATATCCTGAAACTAATAAGCCTGAGTTTTTGCTTGTTGGTAGAAGTAATGTAGGTAAGTCTAGTTTTATTAATGCTTTAATTGGTCGTAAAAATTATGCTAGAACTTCTAGTAAACCTGGTAAGACGCAGACTTTAAATTTTTATTTAATTAATAATGAATTTTATATCATTGATGTTCCGGGTTATGGATATGCTAATGTTTCTAAGGAAAAAAATTATAAAATGGGTTTAATGATTGAGGAATATATTAAAAGTAGAGGTAATTTAAGTCATGTATTTTTGTTAATAGATTATCGTATTAAGCCAACTGAAGATGATGTTTTAATGTATAATTATTTAAAGTATTATAATTTAGTTACAACTGTTGTTGCTACTAAGTATGATAAAGTAGGTGCTTCTATGCGCGTCAATCAGGATAAGATAATTACTGAAACTCTTAAATTAAATGATGAAGGTTTTATTCATTTTTCGTCAACTACTAAAAAAGGTAAAGAAGATATTTATAGGATAATATCTGAAACTTTAGGTAAAGATTATAGTAATTTAGAATAAAAAAAACTTTTAATTACTTAACATGTTATGTTATAATTAGTGTACGAGGAGTAATGACATGAAAAAAATATTGATTTTTATTATCTTTTTCTTTTTTATGCCAGTTGTTAGAGCTGATGTTTTTCAAGATAAAATTGAAAATTTTGATAATGTTGTATTAATTTCAAGTAATGAAACTGATTGGGGTCAAGTAAATGATACTAATTTAGATAATATTTGTGCTTCACCAAATTTACGGAAACCATTAAAGTTTATTGGAACTATTGTTACTGTTTTAAAAGTAATCATTCCTTTACTTATTTTGGTTTTAGGAATAATTGATTTATTTAAAGCTATTTATAGTCCCAATGACAATCGAATTGTTGTAGCTGTTAAGTCTATTGCAATTAGGTTTATAGCCGGAATATTTATTTTCTTTATTCCAGGTATTATTCAATTTGTTTTGGATTGGGTTAATGAGTGGACTAATTTTAATAATTCTTGGTGTTGCTGTACTCAGTGTATTTTAGATTCAGGAAATTGTGATGTTAATTCTTGTAATAGTAAAACATGTAAGATTGGAGGAATGAATTAATGAAAAAATATTTAGTATTGTTAACAGTTTTGTTAAGTTTTATTAGTATTAAAAATGTTGATGCTAAAAATACTTATACACAATTATCTAATGGTAATTATAAATTTTGTATAAATAATAAATGTGAGACAGTATCTTCTAAATCTGATATAGGTAAAATTTCTGGTGATAAAATAATTAGAAATGGTGTTACTTATACTAAAGCTACTAGTAGTTCATCTAGTGGTTCTAGTTCTTCTAGTAGTAGTTCTTCTGGTAGTAGTTCATTTGGTAGTAATAATCCTTGTGTTAAATTAAAGTCACCATTAAAATTTATTGGTTATATATTGTTGATGGTTAAAATTATTATTCCTTTACTTTTGATTATATTTGGAGTTATGGATTTATTTAGGGCTGTTACTGGTGGTAAAGATGGCGATATTGGTAAATCTGTTAAGACGTTAGTTTTTAGATTAATTGGTGGAGTTGCTATTTTCTTTGTACCAACTATTATAAGTTTTATCTTTTCATTAGTAGATGGTTTTGATGATGTCCAATCTGATTTCGATGTATGTCAAAAATGTATTTTAAATGTTAGTAAATGTTGATGAAAACAAGTTGTTTTCATTTTCTTTTATTTATGGTATACTTTCTTTGTTAGGGTGTAAATATGAAAAAAAAGAAAATATTTTTGTTAATTATAATGTGTACAATTTTTTTTGTAAGTCCTGTTTTTGCTGATACTTATACTAAAAGCTATTGCACTGGATTAAAAAGTTCTTTAAGAATAGTTGGTGAGATTATCAATATTCTTAAGATTGTCGTGCCTTTGATTATAGTTGGTTTAGCTAATTCTGATTTATTTAAAGTGGTTACATCTGGTAAAGATGAAAGTATTTTTAAGGCTGTTAAAACGATTATTTCAAGGATAATTTTGGGAATTTTGATTTTTTTCCTTCCTTCTATTTTGGAATTTGGTTTTTTATTAGTTGATGAATGGACTGATTATCAAATTGGTTATCAAGACTGTGTTTCTTGTGTTTTAAATGTTAAGAAATGCCGTTAGGAGTGAGGCAAGTTGCAAAATAAGAAATTTAAATTTTTAATTTTTGGATGCATTATGGGAATTTTTTCTTTTTTTGGTGATATAAAGTTTGCCTTAGCTGTAAATAATTCAACAGCAAATGATAATGATAAAAGAATATTACTTGAAGCTGCTCATGGTTCTGGATATACTAAAAATGGTTGGGATGAGTGTAATCATGCTAGTAATACTGTTAATGGTGTTACATATTATGAAAATCTTGAAGCTAGAATTATGATTGATAAAATTGCTGGTTATTTGAAACAAGCAAATATTCCTTATGAAATATCAAATGAAATTGTAGGTGATTCATATTTTACTACTTCTAATTGGCAATTAAATGGTTGTGATCCCAATGCTTCTGGTTGTTGTGGTTTTAGACAAGGAACAATAGGTAATTATAGTCAAGCTTTATACGAAAAAATTGATCGAATTGGGTCAGATAAATATTTATTTGCTTTTGAGCTTCATTTTAATGGCTTTGATGGTACTAAACAATATAGTGCGGTTATGGTAGATTCTCTTGTAGAACCTTATATTACTAATGGTAATAAAATTATTGGGGTAGTTGATCAAGTTATTGGAACTAACGGTTCTATGGTTGCTAAGGATGTTGATTTATTTGGCGATTTAACTGCTATTAATAATTTACAAACTGATAGGGGTATTCCAACTTATTATTTAGAAACTTTTTTTATGGATTATACTCCTCATTTAGAAGTTTATATTAATAAAAAAGATGAATTAGCTAAAGGACTTGCTCAAGTTTTAATTGAAATGGCTGGAAGTTCGGCTAGATTAGATAATATTGTTTCAAATAATAATGATGATGATGAAGATGAATTGACTGGTGGTAGAACTGATGATCCTTTTTCTAGTTTTCCTTTAATCCTTTCAAGTAATAATTTTAATTGTAAAGCTGTTTTAGTTGATATAAATACTGGAGATTTAAATAATTTTGGTAAATTATTACAAGATATTTTTCATATTATGCAAATTGCTGCTCCAATTTTAGCTGTTGTTTTATCTATTATTGATTTTATGAAATCTTTAGCTAATCCTTCTTTAAATAAAGTAATTTTAAGGACTGTAAGAAGGTTAGTGATTGCTATCATATTAATTTTTTTACCATATTTAATAGATTTATTATTTGATGTTTTTGGATTATATGATATTAGTCGTTGTAATATAAAGTGAGGTTAGAATGAAAAAAATATTTTGGATATTTTTATGTTTTGTGCTCTTACCAATTAAAACTTATGCTTATTCTATAAATACTAGTGGTATGGATTCTAGTGTCGCTAGTTTATTACAGGAATTATCTGCTAGTTGGCCTAGTAATATGGATGAGGGAAGAGTTGAAGTTGTAAGACAAGCTGCTTTGATGATTAATAAGGGGACAATTTATGGTGGACATACAGGTATATGTTATAGTGGAGTGCCCCCAAGCTTAGATTGTTCTGCTTATGTTTCACTTGCTTATCATCGAGCTATGGTTACGGAAGTTGGCTGTGATTGGTATACTGGAAGTTATACTGATAGAAATTATTTTACTAATATTTCTGAATCTTCATTAAGACCTGGTGATGTAGGTTTAAATAATGATACTTTAAGTACAGACAATCATATTGGTATTTTTATTGGAATAAAAAATGGCCAAAATGTTTGGCTTCATAGTTCAACTGTTAATGGGGTTTCAGGCCCTCAAGTTAAATATGGTAATTTCAATTTTGTCGTTTTTAAAAGTTATAATCATTGGAATGAAGTTCATGTTAATTCTAATTCTGAAAGTGAAACTTATGAAGGTATTGGTGGAGAATTAGGTGGAAGTATCACTGATTCTTATGCTGATTTTAATTTAATTAGTTCTAATAATTTTGATTGTAAGACTATTTTTTATAATGTTTCTAATGGTAATAGAGAAGAAACTTTTTTGAAAAAAATATTAGATGGTGTTTTTGTTTTAATGAGAATTTTTGCTCCAATATTATTAATAAGTTTATCTATAATTGATTTAATTAAAGCTTTTGTTAATCCTGATACTGAATTAAAAAAAGTTTTGAAAAAAATTATAAAAAGATTAATAATAACTATTATTTTAATATTTTTACCATCTTTATTAAATTTATTGTTTAATATTTTTGGCCTTTATGATTTAAGTAATTGTGGTATTTCATAATTTATAGTATAATATTTTTAATGTTAAATAGATTGGAGGTTTCCTTTTATGCTAATAGCTTTTAATCTTGGAACTTGGATAAATAGTATGTTTCATAAAATATTGTTATTAATTGATGGTTGTATTTTTTGGGCAGTATCTCAAGTTTATCAAATTTTTCTAAAGCTTGCTGATGCGAGAATTTTTGAAGATTCATTTTTTAGTAATTTTGCTAAAAGAATTTATGCTATTATTGGTGTAGTAATGCTTTTTTATCTTGCTTATGCTTTGCTTAAAGCTTTAGTTGATCCTGATAATTCGACTACTGGTGAAAAAAGTTTAACTAAGTTAGCTCAAAATATTGTTATTTCTTTAACTATTTTAGGTTTTCTTCCAACTATTTTTGATTATGCTTATCGTATACAAGGAATTATTTTTAAAGAAAATGTTATTGGAGCAATTATTTTTGGAACTGGTTCGACTGATTCGGAAAGTATAAGTGTGTATGGAAATTATATGGCTTATACAGCTTTAAATCCATTTTTAAATCCTGCAAATTATAATGTTAGGTTAGCAAATGATTATAGTTGGTTTGATTTAAAAGCTGATTTAATAAATAATGGTGATTTTACTAGATTACCAATTTTATCAGATTGGGCAGTTGAAGATCAGGAAACTATTAGTATTGCTTATGATCCACCTGGTCCTGGAAAAACGGATCCTGAAGAAGTTTCAGTAGGTACAAAAGTTTCACTAAGTTATAAGCCTGTTATATCGACTGCTTGTGGAATAGCTTTGTTATATATAATGTTTAATTTTTGTTTAGATTTAGGTATTAGAGTTGTCAAATTCGCTTTTTGTCAATTAATTGCACCTATTCCGATTGTTATGAGGATGATTCCAGGGCAAAAAGGAACATTTGATAAATGGCTTAAATTAACCCTTACGGTTTATTTTGAAGTTTTTATTAGAGTTGCAATTATGTACTTAGTTATTTACTTTTTTAGTGAAATTGCTAATTCACCAATGTGGAAATATGAAGTAGGTGGAATTCAAGGTTTAGTAGTTTTAGCTATTATTTTAATGGGATTACTTGCTTTTGCTAAACAAGCTCCTAAGTTATTAAGTGAAATATTAGGCCTTGATTCTGGTAATATTAAGTTAGGTATCAGAGATAAATTAAAAGCTAGCGGCTTTATTGGTAATTATGCAAATAAAGGCATTAATAAAGTAATTGGTGGCTTTAATGGTGTAGCTGGAGCTGTAACTGGAGCCTTAGGTGCTGGAGTTGCTGGTGTTGCTAATGGAACTAGTTTTGGAGCAGGACTAAGATATGGACTAGCAAATGGTTGGAAAAATAAAGGTAATCAATTTAATTCCCAAAGAAAAGATTTTTATCAACAAGTTACTGGTGATTATAAAGGCAATCCTAGTTTATTTGGTGGACAAACATATGGAACTAGATTACGTAATAAATTAATAGGAACTGCTAAAGAAAAAATTAAAACAGATAGAGAAGATGCAATGACAGCTTTTGAAGAACCTATAATTAATAAACAAGCAGTTCAAGCAAGAGAGGCTTACGAACAAAATAAAGATAATATTCGTGTTAGATATAATACTGAAAAACAAAGATTTGATGTTGATAAAAATACTAGAATAAGTGAATTACTAGAAGACCTTAAAGGTCAAAACGATTTATATCAACAAGAAAAGAAAGTTTTTGAAACTAATAAATCTAATGATATAAAAATATTACAAGGTGAATTAGATAATGAAAAAAGTAAATTTTCTGCTAATAAGATGTCCCAGTTAAAGAATTTGTTAGATAGTATATTTAATGATAATAAACAAATTAAGAGTCAAATTGATTCTAAAAAACTTGATTTAATGAATGCTGAAGGTAATTATGATGTTGTAAAACAAAATAGAATTAGAAGAGAAATTGAAGTATTAGAAGGTGAATCAACAAGAAATAGTAATCTTTCAAAGGGTATTGAAAATATTATAAATAATTATGATGAAAATACTGTTAATACAGAATTACAAGCATTGTTAAATTCTTATCAGTCTTCTAGTAATTTAAGTTCTATTGATGTTGGACAAATATCTTCAGGTTCTAATGGTCTAATTCCTAGTTCTGGTGGTGCAATTCCTAGTTCTAGTGGTGCAATTCCTAGTTCTAGTGGTGCAATTCCTAGTTCTAGTGGTGCAATTCCT
>CANRHC010000057.1 GCA_947630305.1 uncultured Bacilli bacterium | reverse complement strand
TTACAACAAAGAGGATTAATTTCTTAATCCCCCCTCATTTTTATTATTTTTTGTCTACTTTTTCTTGACTAATGCAATTTTCCTATTCCTAGCTTCTAAACCAATTAAATAATAAATTAACCAATAAGAAAAAAATAGTTTATATAAAGGAAAAGAATAGCTAAAACCAATGCGTAAAATTCTAAATAAAAGTAACACAATTGGAGTAACACAATACAAAAGAATCTTTATTTTAGAATTTTTAAGACCTTTTTCTAATAATGGAGTTAATAAAATTAATTGAATTAAAACAACAATAAAATATAATTGAGGTGCTGTTTCAAATGTTATAAAATCTATAATACTAAAATTTTCATAATCTAAAATAAAATAAATTATATTCCATAATAATAATGGAATTATTAATCTTTTAATTTTATTTAAAAGATATTTCTTAGGATCATTTTTATATTTTTGAAAATTGAAAAAATAAGCACTTAAAAAAATAAATATTGGAACAGCTAAATTACAAAAAGTTCTAATAATAATACTTATACAATTATCTAAAACATTATTACATTTGAAAACACAATGAATAAATATAACCCCAAAAATTAAAATACCTCTAATTTTTTGAAAATAAACTTCTTTCATATCTATACCTCTAAATTTTTATAAACTCTTTTAGCATATTCTTCTTTACTAAATATTTTTAATTCATTTTTATTTACTTGACTTTTGTAACAATTTAAATATTCATCTTCCATTGCATTACATAAATTTTTTATAAAATTTTTTCTAGAAACAATTTTACCAAATTTTTTATTAACTATTTCTGGTAGGGCACCAGCATCAGATACAATTACTCTTTTATTCATTACAAGAGCTTCTATAACAGTTAAACCAAATGGTTCTTCAAATAAAGAAGGCGTAATTTGAACATGAGCAATAGAATAATATTTATATAGTAAATCATTGTCAATAAAGCCGGTAAAAATAATATTTTCATTTTTTAATGATAACATTTTATTATAAAAATCTTGATTAAAATTTCCTTTAAAATTAGGACTTCCTATTACTAATAATTTAATATTATTATATTTATCATTTAAATTTTTAAAAGCATTAATCAATGGTTCTATTCCCTTTTCTGGTACAATTCTTCCGACAAAGATAAAAACAAAATCATTATCTTTAATATTATATTTTTTTCTTAATTCTTGACTAACTTTCTTATCTTCTTTTTTAAATAAAGAAAAATCGATACCATTATATACAGTTATACAATTATTACTTTTAACTTGACTTTTAATATATTCACTAACAGCAAAAATTTTATCAGTGCTATTAATAATTTCATTATAAAACTTTGTTTTAGGAGTTAAAAAATTATTATGAAGATGAATTACTATTTTACTATTATAATGTTTTTTCAAAATTATTGGATATAATATTTCATTTTCACATACAATAATGTCATATTCCCGATTTAATTTATTAATATTTTTAATTGCATTATTTAAAAAATAAGTTCCAACATATTTATTTAAATATTTTTTACTAAATCTACATATAACATTATAAAAACAATTTTTATTTTTATTTTTCAAATAAATAAATTCAGAATATTGATATTTTTTTACTTTACCATCAGGTATTTGACAACTAATTACATCAATACTTTCTTTATAAATTCTTTCATTTTCATCTAAATAATCGGTTACTAAAGTCTCAACTGCTCCGCCTAAAATAGCTGGGATAGGTAAATATCCACCACTAAGGAATAATATTTTTTTCTTTTTAGTTGAAAGGCGTTTTTGAAAATTTATATAATTTGCATAATAACATAAATTTAAAACAATATAAAGCAAATATGAATCACTAATAACATCAATTGTTGTTGATATAAAATAAACAAATAATGTAAATATACACATAGATATAAGCTCATTTTTTTTTGAAAAATTTTTTAATCTTTGACCAACAATTCTAAAAATATTTAAATAAGCCAATAAAGAAATAATTCCACCTTCCAGCAATATATTTAAAAATGTTGAATGAGCATGATATATACGCATTGCCTTAATTCTAATTGCTGGATCCCATACTCCAATTCCTAAAATTAAATGTTTTTTTATCTGTTTAATGCATCTATTCCAAATACTAGTTCTACCAGTTAAATTTAAACTTTTATGTAGAATATCTACAATTAACCATTTAAACATATTTTGAAATCTAAATATAACAATAAATAAAAATAATAAAATTGAAGCAATAAATAATAATTTAAAATTGATATATTTTTTTAAAAAATCTTTTTTATATACAAACAAAATATAAAATAAAACTAAAGCACAACAGATTAAACAAGATGCTGCCCATTCTAAATAATAAGTAAGAAAAGAAATAAAAATTATAATTATAGTAAACAATGTCAATCTTTTATTAAAATAATATGACGAAAAAATCATAAAAAATAAGCCTAAAATAATTGTTAAAACAGATGCATTATCATAACCTAAAAAATAATATTCATGAGTATCAGGTATAGGTAGACCTCCTGGAAAAAATAATACCGTAATAAAATTTATAATAATATAAATTGCTAATAAAATACTTAAAACTTTTAAAAATTTTTTATGATTATTTAAAATTAACATTTCACTATAAAAGCTAATAGCTAATAATACACTGTAAGTTTTAATAAAATAATAATAATTATTTGTTCTTAATAAAGTAGAAATACCCAAACAACCAATAAACAAAATAATTGATAATTGTAATTTAGAAATTTTTCTTTTAAAAAAATACATAACAAATATTAAAAACATTAAAACTACAGCTAAAATATTAAAAATACTATTAATAAAAGGTATAGCATATAATGATGGTGGTTTAATTAAAATCAAAAATATTACAAATATTATAAATTCATTATTTAAAAATAAATTATTTATCTTTTTCATAAGTAATCATACTCCTATAATAATTGTCCAATTTATATGCCTCTTCATTTATATCAAAACCATGTTTTTTAAAATTATCTTTATTATTTTTGTTTCTATTTTTAATAGTAATATTATTTATTTGTTCTTGCCATATAAGTGGACCATTAGTTATACTTAAATATTTAATATTATGATTAATATCTCCTTCTTTAGTAATTGTATCAGAAAATAAACAAGGCAAATTAGATGCTTGAGCCTCTAAACCAGCTAAAGTTAAACCTTCCCTTAAAGAAGGTAAAATAAAAATATCCATGGCCGATAACAAATCTTTAACATCATTTCTTTTTTCCAACATTATAACTCTATCTTTTAAATTTTTAGATTCAATTTTAGAAATTATTTCTTGTTTTAACCTTCCACTTCCAACTAATAAAAATTTATATTTATTATTACTTTTATAACAGCAATCAAATATATCTATGATAAAGTCATGATTTTTTTGAGGTTCCAATCTACCAACATGACCAATTAAAATTTCATCATCTAAAATATTTAATTCTTTACGTATTTTTTTTCTTGCCATTAAATTAAATTTATATTCATCATAATCAATTGCGTTGTTTAAAATATAAACTTTATTATTTTCATAATTTTTCATTCCAAAAAGAGTTTGAGCTGCTTCAATACCACATGCCATATAATCTGTTGCAACTAAACGGTTTAAATACCTTAATATTTTTTCTTTAAGGCTTAATTTTTTACTAGCAACATGACTATGACTAATTCTATTTGGAACTTTCATTAATTTAGCAATCATTAAAGGAAAAAAATTAGAATAATTCATATGAGAATGAATAATATTTGGTTTTTCACATTTAATTACCTTAATTACATTTTTAACATATTTAATTAAATTTTTTTTACTACCCACATTATATATTTTAAAACCCAACTTTTCAAACTTAGCTATACAATTTTCATCAGCTTTAGATTGAACAACTACAGCTAAAGAATAATCTTTCAAATTAAAACGCGAAAAATAATTTAATAAAACACTTTCTATCCCACCATTAGTTAATCCATATAAAAAATGAATTATTCTAATTTTTTTGTTTGTTTTCATACTCATCTTCCTTATTTATGACAAATTATACCATAATTTACTTTATTTGACTATCTAAAAAACCAATTTGTAAATGGTTTCCATCATTGCAATGAATAACTTCACCCGAAATACATTTACTATAATCACTTGCTAAGAACAAAACGACTTCAGCAACTTCCTCAGGTAAAAAAAATCTTCCACCTGGTTTTGAAGAATAAAAATCTTGATCTTTTTTTAAATTTGTCATGTTTGTTGCTGTCACTCCTGGTGCAACAGCATTAACTCTTATACCTTTACTACAAAATTTAGCAGAAAGTCCTTCTGTTAAATCATTAATTGCAATTTTTGTTAAACCATAAGGTAAGTCATCACTTTGACTACCACGTTCAGAAGAAACAAATATTATATTTCCTTGCATTTTATTTTCAATTATCTTACGAATATAATTTTGACTTAAAAAATAACTTCCTTTTAAATTTATAGCAAATTGCCTATCAAAATCTTCTTCCTTAACTTTTAAAATATTACCTTCATGTAACGAAATGCCAGCATTATTAATCAAAATATCTATTTTTCCATATTTAGTAAAAATTTGATTAATAATATCTTTACCTTTTTTTACATCAGAAACATCAAAACAATAATATGTAATATTGCCATCTATTTTTTTACAGGCTTCTTTTAACTTGTTTTCATCACGTCCAGTTATTATTACATTAGCTTTTTCAGCACATAATCTTTTAGCAATACAAAAACCAATTCCATCACTTCCACCAGTTATTAAAACAGACTTATTTTTAAACATCTCATTAGCAGATTTTTGAACTACAAATAATTTAACAATTGGAGGATTATGATCATTGAAAACATATTTTATTCCTCTTTTTATATAATTTCTAAAACCCATTTTTTCACCTATTTTCTTTCAATTTTCTTTTTAAAATAAGACTTAATGTTTCTTTAGTTTGTTTAAATTGTAAAGTTTTAAAAGTTGCAAGAATAAAAATAATCATTACAATAACAGTTATAATTAAACCATCTACAATAAAGCCTAAAATTCCTTGTAATGGCACTAAATTAATTATAAAACCACATACAATAAAAGTCAAAATAGTTACAAATAAATAATAAATATAAGATTTATAATATCTTTTTGGTGAAGTTTCAAATGCATTCTTGTGGATAAAATAAGGCTCATAAGCAGTTAAAATAAACATTTTAGTTATTCCGGTTGCAATTAAAACACCAAACATTCCAATATAATTAACCAATATTATTGATAAAATAACATTTGCAATTGAAGTTATAATAGGCATAAAACTACCTTTTTTAAATAAGCCTAAAGTATTTCGATAAGTATAATTAACATATCTCATACCATCAACATAAAAATCAAAGCCTAAAGCTAAACTAATACTTATACCCAAAACATAACTTTGTCCTAACCAAACAGTTATAAATTTATTAATTAATAAAGACATAGCTACTGAAATATAACCATATACAAAAAATAATATAAACATTATCTGATAAAATATAGATTCTTTTTTAGCTTTTTCTTTTATAGTATTTAAATTTCCAATACTGGCTGTTATGCCATTAAAAATTGAACTAAGTAATTTTTTTAAGGCCGAAGTTACAATTGTATAATTAGATAAAAGGCCTACTGATAAAACACCTAAAAACTTTGAAATTATAATATTATCTGTACCATTAGATAAAACATAACCTAATTGATAAAAAAATAATGATTTAACATCTTTAAAAATATTTTTTTGTTCATTTTTATCTAATTTTGTATATTCTTTATCTTTTATATAAGGATACATTTTATTAGCCATTTTTGAAGCTATAATATTATTAACCATTGTAGCCATAATTTGTAATACCAAATATAAAATATAATTATGAGTTAAAAATAAAATTATAATTTGCGATACATCTAATACAAAAGTAGTAAATAAAGTTATAATACTTATAATATATTCTTTTTGATGACCAGTAATTATTGATTTTTTATAAGCAAAAAAATAAGAAATAGATGAATCAACCAAAAATAAAATGTAAATAATTATTAAATTTTCACTAATATTTGGTGGTTCTTTAATTATATTGTTTAAAAATGGGATAATAGATAAACCAATAATTAAAACTATAACACCAATTATAGAATAAGCTTTCTTATAAAAATGAATTAATGTTTTTATTCGTTCTTTATCATTTTCAGCAATTGGTTTATACATTTTATATATAATAGCAGTGCCAATTCCCAATTCGGCAAAAGATAGCATTGTTAAAATATTAGTAAATAATCCATTTATTCCTAAGTATTCAGAGCCCAATGTAATAATAAATATTGTTCTACAAATAAAGCTTAAAATAATATATATAATTTTTGATATTACAGCTATACTAGCATTTCTTGCTGAATTTTTAGTTCTTGATTCTTCCATAAAAATCTATGATGTAGTTTTATAACTAATCATATACCTCCTTCACATATTATATAACACAATCTTAATTATTTGATAATTTTTTAATTACTCTTAAAACAAAAAACTTAGTATGAATAAACAATATACTAGGTAAAGGAACATTATGCTCTTTCAAATATTTAATTAAAGAATTACTTTGACGATTTGTTTTAGCCGAAAGAAGAAATTTATATTTATAATATTTTTTATTTTTATTATAAACATCTAAATCAAAAACATCTTTAAATTCATCTAATTTTCCCATAGCTTCTAATGTTAATAAAGTCCGCATACATTTAGAACATTTAGAACAATTATGTCCATGTTCTAATGGTGTTATACAAACATTTAAATACTTTTTAGCAATATCCCAATCACTTATTTTCTCTGTTTTTAAAGCTCTTGTATATTGGCAACCATCTATAACTAATTCAAAACCTTCAGTCGAAATCAAATGAGGCATATATGTTTCAGCATAAGCAGCCATATCGATGTCTCTTTCCATTAAAGAAAATTGTGAACCATCATCATAAGATGAACCACTAGCTGTTACATATCTTTTAATATATTTTTGTAAACATAAAATGCAAGAATAAATTGCTAAATAACCTAATTTTTGTTCTCCAACTTTATGAGTAAAAGCATGTAAGTTAGAATCTATTAAATAAGTTTTTAAGCCTAATTCATCAGCAGCTTTTTGATTTAAATTAGCTCTATCTAACCAAATAGTTCTAGTATTTTCATTTTCAAAATGACCATGAGTACCACAATTTGTTAAAAACAAACTATTAATTTTAAAATTTTCGTCATTTGTCAAAATATAATTATCATAAATTGTAGTTAAAGAATCAACTCCACAAGTTATTCCAGTTCCAATTAATTGTTTATTGCTTTTTTTGGCAGCCTTAAAACCATCAACAGTAAAATTAATCATCTTTGTATGATCTGAAAAATTATTAAAGATAGTCATTAAATAATGAGTTATATTATGATATAAGCGAGGAGATATTGAACCTTTTATATGAACATCTTGATTATAATGCATTCCTAAATACAAAGGCACTAAAACAAAGGCATCATATACATCAGTAGTTAACATATCTTCATTTTTATCTTCAACAGCAAACCACATTGTTTTTTCAGCAAATAAATCTATATCAGTTACTTCAAAATCACATTTTAAATAAGTCCAACCATTATTTTTTTCTTTTCTTAAATTACTTATTGCAAACACTTTTACCACCTTGAACAATTATAACACGTACAATACTATTTAGTAAATATTCTATAATACAATTAATTTACAACAAATAAAGATATATAAAATTACTTTTGATTATTATCTTTTTCAACCATTCCTAAAAAAGTTTCACAACATTTGGATAAATAATTTTGTTTTAAATAAATTATACCAAAATCTCTTTTAGGAATTTTAGGATTTACATTTACTTCATATAATTCTTTTTGATTTAATTCCTTTATAACGTATTCCCTAGTAACTACACCTACTCCATACCCTATTTTAGCAAATTCAATTAACAAATTTGATGAAGCAGCATCAATAACACTATGTAAATTAACTTTATTTTCAATACAAAACTTTTCAATATAATCTCTGGAACTTGATGGTTGCTTTTGCATTAATATAGGATATTTTACTAAATCTTTTAAATTTATTTTATTAGTTATTAATTCTTTATAATCTTTACTTACAACAAAAACATCTTCTAAACTTCCTAACTTATAATATCCTAAATCATCAGTTATTATTAAAGGAAATTTATTAATTATAAAATCTAAATTACCTTTTTTTAATTCTTCTTTTAATTTACTAGTAGGATCTGTACTAATTTCAAAATTAACATTTGGATATGCTTTATGAAATTTTTTAATATAAGGCATCAAAAAATTTTTAGCTAAAGTGGTACTTATTCCTATTCTAATTGTTCCTATTAATAAATCTTGTTCATCTTTTATTTTTTGAGTAGCTTTAAAAAATGAATTTAAAGCTTGTTCTATATCATTAAATATTAAGTTACCTTCGGGCGTTAAAATAACACCTTTTTGATTTCTAATAAAAAGTTTACAATCATATATACTTTCTAATTTTTTGATTTGTTTAGTTATAGCTGGTTGAGATATATGTAATTTTT
This sequence comes from uncultured Bacilli bacterium, assembly GCA_947630305.1. GTDB lineage: Bacteria > Bacillota_I > Bacilli_A > RF39 > UBA660 > Ventrenecus. Next base: position 1,044 of record CANRHC010000057.1, on the reverse strand, counting down.
CACTTGCTTTAGATATATTTTTATTTTTAGCAACTTCATAAAATAAATACCATAAATCTAAATTCATTATAACCTCCAGTTATATTATCTATAAATAATATATATTTTCATTATAATTTTTAATATGTTATATTGTCAATAGAAAGAGGTAGTTTATATGGAAGTAAAAAATGAATTAAATTCTAAAGAAATGTATTATTACTTAGAAAATTATTGTCAAAAAAAGCAATATCAAAATGCTTTAATCTCTCTGCCGTTTGCTAAAGAAGTTCATAAAAATCAAAAACGTATAGGCGGAGATCCTTATATAATTCATCCATTAAGTGTAGCCTTTTTTACTATTGGTGTAGGTCTCGATTCAGATAATATTATAAGCGGTTGTTTATTACACGATACTATTGAAGATCAGAATGCCGATTTAGATTTAATAAATATTAACCAAGAAATTAAAGATATTGTTAATTTATTAACTTTTATTAAAGGGAAAATGAGTAAAGATGAATACTTTAATAAAATAAGAACTAATATAAATGCCATAATTATTAAATTAATTGATCGAATTCATAATCTATCAACAATGAATAATGCTTTTTCTATAGATAAAATGAAAAAATATTTAATAGAAACCGAAAATTATGTAATACCTTTAGCTGATGATGCAAAAAATCAATATCCTAATTTAGCTAGAAAATTATGGATTTTAAAATTTTATTTAACAACTTTAGTTAATACTACTAATTATGTAATAAATGAAGAAGAAAAATTAGTTAGAAAAATAAGTTAAAAAGACTGAATTAAGTTCTTTTAATTCAATCTTTTAATTTCTTCTTTTGATAAGCCTGTAAGATTTATAATATCTTCTATATTATATTTACAATTTAACATTTTCTTAGCTATTTCAATTTTACTAGCTTTTTCGCCTTCAAGTATTCCAACAGCCTTTCCTTCTTGTTTTCCTAATTCATAACTTTCTTCTTTTCTTGCTTCTTCTAATAACTTATCTCGGTCATAATACATTAATTCATCTAAATCACTAACTACTTT
>CANRHC010000056.1 GCA_947630305.1 uncultured Bacilli bacterium | reverse complement strand
ATTGGAGCAGATGATGGGAATCGAACCCACGTTAATAGCTTGGAAGGCTATAGTTCTACCATTGAACTACATCTGCACTTGATTTACATATTACATTCTACCAAATCAATTAATTAAATGCAAGAATAAATTCACTTTTTGTTTAGAATTTAATATTTTTTCTATACTAATAATGGTGATTTATTTATGAAAAAAACAAGTATTTGGTTAGAAGAAAAAGATACTTTACCGATTAATACCTTAAATAAAGATTTAAATGTGGATATTTTAATTATTGGTGCAGGTATTACCGGCATGTCCTTAGCTTATCAACTTAGATGTGAAAAACTAAATATTTGTGTTGTTGATGCCAATTTAGTAGGTCAAGGTGTAACATCTAGAACAACCGGAAAACTAACTTACTTACAAGGAATTATTTATTCAAAACTTTATAAAAATAAAAGCCTTAAAATTTCTAAATTATATTTAGAATCTCAACAAGAAGCTATTAAAGAAATCAAAAATATAATTAATAAAGAAAAAATAAATTGTGATTTTGAAAATACATCTTCATACCTTTATGCTGGAACTCAAAAGAAAATAAAAGAACTAAAAAAAGAAAAAATTATTTTAAATAAACTAGGCATTAAAACTAATGAATTAATTGGGAATAACTTCTACGCATTTTATGTCTCAGATACAGCTGTCTTTCATCCTCTAAAATATATATATGCTTTAAAAAAAATTTGCCTTAAAAAAAAGATTAATATTTATGAAAAAACTAAAATTACAGATATAAAATTAATAAAAAATCTTTATAAATGTCAGGCGAATAATAATATTATATATGCTAAAAAAGTAATAATAGCTTGCCACTACTCTTTCTTTTTAATACCTATGTTATTACCAATAAAAACAAATAATGAACAATCATATATCATGGCATATAAAAATAAAATAAACGAACATAAATCATTTATTTCAGTTGATAACCAAACTAAATCTTATCGATTTCATAATAATTATAAAATAGTTTTAAGTAATTCACATATAATATCTAATCATTTAAATCGTAAAGAAAATTATTTAGAATTAATAAATGATATTGGTAAGTATTATCCTGATTACATTTGGAGTAATGATGATTTAATAACTATAGATTCTCTACCTTATATTGGTAAAATTAAAAATAATCTTTTTATAGCTACAGGATATAATACTTGGGGAATGACTAATGGCACTATTGCATCTAAAATTCTAAAAGATTTAATTTTAAATAAACCAAATAAATATGAAGAATTATTTGCAATTTCAAGAACAATCAATTTGAAAAGTATTAAAAATTCTTTTGTTGACATTTATGATAATACTAAAAGTTTTATAGAAAATAAATTGTTTCCTAATAAATCCTGGTATCAAAATGTAACTTTTGAAAGAAAAAATAATCTTCCTTTAGCAACAGTTTATGATGAAATAGGAAAACATACAATTATTAATCGTTGTCCTCATATGAAATGCAGTTTAATATATAATCAATTTGAAAAAATTTGGGAATGTCCTTGTCATGCTTCAAAATTTGATATTGATGGTAAATGCTTAAAAGGCCCTAGTAAAAAAGATATTTCCTATAAAGAATAATTTATTGTATAATTCAAAAAGGAAGTGAATTTATTATGTTTAAAGAATATGAACAACTTTTAAATAAAAATATTCCTAAATCTTTTAACAAATATTTAAAAGATCCTTTTTTAATTAGTTTAAAAGATAAAGGATATTTTTGCGGAATGGACTATGCTAGTAAAGATATATATAATTTTTTAGAATATATAAGTCGTTATAATCATTCTATTACAACATCTAAATTAAGTTGGTACTTAAAAAAAGATTTTACATCAATGATTGCGGCTTTATATCACGATATAGCTACTCCATGTTTTTCACATGTCATTGACTATATGAATAATGATTACGAAACCCAATCAACTACTGAAGAAAAAACTAAAGAAATTTTAGAACAAGATAAATACCTTTTAAAATGTTTAAAAAAAGATAATATTAATTTAGAAGATATTATAAATTTTAAAAAACATAGTATTGTTGATTTAGAAAGACCATTTTTATGTTCAGACCGTTTAGATGGTATTTTTTTAACAAGTTTATTTTGGACTAAAAAAATGAATATTAGTGATGTAAAAAATATTTTAGAATATACAACTATTTATCAAAATGAAAATAATGATGATGAAATTGGTTTTAAAAGTGAAGAAATTGGTAAAATTGTTTTACAAAATAACAATTTAATTGATCAATATTGTCATTCAGATGAAGACAATTATATGATGGATTTATTAGCTAATATAACTAAAATGGCAATTAAAAAAAAGATTATAACTTATAATGATTTATACATTTTAAAAGAACAAGAACTTATTCAAAAATTTATAAATAGTCAAGATAAAACAATTTTAAAATTATGGCAAAAATTTACGACAATTAAAAAAAATGATATTAAAATTATTGATCTACCTAATGTAAAAAAAAGAGTTATAAATCCATTAATAAATGGAAAAAGATTCCTTTAAAAAAAATTAAAAAAAGTTTTAAAAAAACGTTGACAAACTAACCTAAATCGTTTAGTATATGAACTACCAATTCACTTAAAGGCGAATTGGTGCTAGTATCACACTAGTCAACCCCTTTTTATTCTTTTAAGTAGTTACCTTTTAGGTAACTACATTTTTTTATACTAATTTTTTTTACTATCTTTTTTTATTTCTAGTTCATATAATTTTTTATATATTTTGTTATTTTTTAATAATTCTTCATGAGTACCTGTACCCTTAACTTGACCATCATCGATTAATATTAAACGATCGCTATTGATAACAGTTGATAAACGATGGGCTATAATTAAAATAGTATACTCTCCTTGCATATTAGCAATTGATTTTTGAATCTCTTTTTGGGTTTCATTATCTAAAGCACTTGTTGCTTCATCAAATAAAATTATTTCCGTTTTTAAAACTAATGCTCTAGCAATAGCAAGCCTTTGTCTTTGACCACCTGATAAAGTTATACCACTTTCGCCAACAATCGTGTCATAACCATCTTTAAGAGACATTATAAATTCATGCAAAGATGCCATTTTACAAGCTTCAATCATTTCTTCATCAGTTAAATTATTCTTAATAATTTTTAAATTATCTTTAATACTCATATTAAAAATATAAGGATTTTGACTAATTATTGATAAATTACCTCTTATTGAATCTTTAGATAATTCATTAATAGGAATTCCATCCATTAAAATTTTCCCATCATTTACTTCATACAATTTAGCAATTAAATTAAAAATTGTTGATTTACCAGAACCACTTTTACCAACAAAAGAAACTGTTTCATTAGGATTTATCTTAAAACTAACATTTTTTAAAACTTCTTCATCTTTATCATAGCAAAATGAAACATTTTTAAATTCAATTTCTCCTGTTGCTTTCTTTAAATTTTTGGTACCAAAAGTTTCTTTAGGGTAATTAACTCCATCAATAACATCAAAAATTCTTTCAGCGGCTAAAGTAAAACTCTTAATCGTATCAATAAAATTATCTACTTCTCCAGATATACTCATAATATTTCCACGATAATTTAGAATAACAATCATTGTTGCCACAGCAAGTTTTCCTTCTAAAATGTAATATAAACCAACCATCATAATTAAAAAATCAAGACAGTCTCTTACACTACCATTAATTAAACGAAATGAAGATCTTGTATATCTTGTATCATAAAAAGCTTCATTACGTTTATCAATTACTTCTTCAGCCCGATTAAGAAAAGATTTCTCAGCATTTAATATTTTTATATCTTTAACTCCTCTTACTAATTCACTAATAAAACCAGAAGAGACATCACTACTTTTCTTTTCAATCTTTTTTTTCTCTAATATTTTCTTACCTGCATATTTTTGTAAGAAAAACAAAATTAAAATAAATATAAAATATAAGAAAAAGATTAATTTATTTAAGAAAAAAATACTAATAAATATTCCAATAGCAGTTATAATATAAGTTATATAATCAGTCATTAAATTAAATATATCAGCAATAGTATCAGTATCATTATTAATTCTTTCAATAAAAATTCCACTTGAATTTTGATTTAAAGTTGCTGTTTCAATTTTTAAAGTTTCTTTAGCAATATCATTTTGAATATTTTTTTTAACAGCAAAATAATATTTAAGACTATATTTTGAAGATAAAAAATTAACAACATTTCTTAAAATTTCAATTCCAAAATTGGCAATAATCATTAAAAATACTTGATCCCAAATTCCACTTGTTAAACTAATTATACTTTTAGCAGCAATTAAAGGTGACAAAATTTCAATAACACACATAATAATACATAAAAACATAAAATAAAATAAATATTTTCTTTCATTTTTAGCATATTTATAAGTCTTTTTTAAATAATAAAATAAATTATCTTTTTTACTCATATTACTACCCTCTTACATTAACAATTCTAGCAAAATATAATTTTAAAGTAAATAAAAAGAAGCTATTATTTAGCCTCTTCTAAAGCTCTGGATTCTCTTATAACAACAATCTTAATTGTACCAGGATATTGCATTTCTTTTTCAATTTTTTCTTTCATATCTCTTGCAATTTTATATGATGCTTGATCACTTACTTCTTCTGGTTTAACCATAACTCTTACTTCTCTTCCAGCTTGCATTGCATAAGTTTTTTCAACACCTTCAAAAGAGTTACCTATTTCTTCTAATTGTTCTAATCTTTTAATATAATTATCAAGTGAATCATTTCTCGCACCAGGTCTTGTAGCTGATAGAGTATCTGCAATATGAACTAGATAAGAAATAACACTTGTAGCTTCACTATCCCCGTGATGAGATGCTATCGCATTTAAAACAATCTCATCTTCCTTATGTTTCTTGGCAATATCTAAACCAATATCAACGTGACTTCCTTCAACTTCAAAATCAATTGATTTACCAATGTCGTGTAATAAACCAGCTCTTTTAGCAAGTACAACATTTTCACCTAACTCAGCTGCCATCAAACCACAAAGTTCTCCAACTTCAATTGAATGTTGTAAAGCATTTTGACCATAACTAGTTCTAAAATTTAATTTACCAATTAATCTAACAAGTTCTGAATCAACTTTAGATATTCCTAATTTAAAGCATGCTTCGTTACCTAATTCCATAATCCTACTATTCATGTCTTTACTTACGCGATCATATATTTCTTCAATTCTAGAAGGATGAATTCTACCATCTTTAATTAATGTTTCAATCGTAAGTTTAGCTATTTCTCTTCGTAATGGATCAAAAGATGAAACAACAATCGTTTCAGGTGTATCATCAATAATTAAATCAACACCTGTAACCGCTTCAATAGTTCGGATATTTCTTCCTTCCCTACCAATTAATCTTCCTTTCATCTCATCATTAGGTAAATTAATCGTACTTACTGTTTGCTCCGTAGCCACATCTGCACAATAACGTTGCATAGATTCAATAATTAATTGTTTACCTTTTTCATTAGCAGTCAGCTTTGCTTCTTCTTCCCTTTCCTTAATATAATCGGCAATTTCTAAAGCCATTTCATCTTCTGTTCTTTTAAGTATTAAATCCCTTGCTTTTTCTTTACTAAATTTAGAAATTTGCTCTAAACGAGTTATTTCTTCTTTTAGTTTAGCATCTAATTCCTCTTCTTTGCTTTGTAATTCCTTTTGCTTAGCTAATAAATTTTGATCTTTATCTTCAAGCATTTTGTCTCTTGATTGAAGCATTTCATCTCTTTTATCTAAACTAGTTTCTCTTTGAAGTAATCGTTCTTCAGTTAAAGTAAGTTCTTCTTTTTTTGCTTTAACTTCTTCTAATGCTTCTTCTTTTAATCTTCGACCTTCTTCTTTAATTTCTAAAAGTTGATCTTTTTTTAATTGTTCAACTTCTTTTTTAGCATCACTAATTAATTTATTAGCTACATTTTCTGCACCTTTTTCTTTCAGATACTTAATTAAAAAAGTAATTCCTGCTCCAAAGGCTAGACCTAAAATTAAAGCTAAGAGGATTGTTGCATCCATAATTACTCTCCTCTCTTTTTATTTATAGAAAATTTCTAATTTAATTATCTATAACATTATTATAAAGGTAAAACTTCTTTTTGACAAGCCTTTGCTCTTAGTTGATATTAATATAATATTGTTTACTATAATATAATTTTAACTATAGATTAATAATTTTACTGTAAATAATTGACAAATGTGTGAATAATTAGTATAATCTAAATCGCTACGGGTTAGGCAGCAAAATTAATATTTATTAATGTGTAATCTAAAAGTAAAATTTTTCATGAGTATAAACTGCCTTTAGAAAATGTTAATAGATTACTCCCTAATAAAATATTATTTTAATTAACTTTTAGCAAAAATTAAATAGAAAGGAGTTTATTATGGCAAGATATACTGGACCTGCTTATAAAAAATCTCGTCGTCTTAATTTTTCAACTTTAGAAAATGGTAAAGATTTAAAAAGAACATTTGCACCAGGAGTACATGGTAATGAAAGACGTCGTAAATTAAGTGAATATGGAATTCAGTTACAAGAAAAACAAAAAGTTCGTTTCTTATATGGTTTAAATGAAAAACAATTTCATAAAGTATTTGAACGTGCTTCTAAAATGAAAGGCGTTGCTGGCGAAAATTTATTGTTTTTACTAGAAAGTCGTTTAGATAATTTAGTATATCGTATGGGACTTGCAAACACTCGTCGTGGTGCAAGACAATTAGTTAATCATGGTCATATTACTGTTAATGGTAAAAAAGTAGATATTCCATCTTATACTTGTAAAATTAATGATGTTATTGCGGTTAAAGAAAATAGTATTTCCCATCCTGCAATTTTAGCAAGTTTAGAAGCAAATAATACTACTAAAGCTTTTGTAGAATTTGATAAGAAAAAATTAACAGGTAAATATTTAAGAAGACCTGATCGTTCAGAATTAAATCCTGAAATTAACGAATCATTAATTGTTGAATTTTATAATCGTTAATTTATATAAATACTTTCGATTTTTGAAAGTATTTTTTATATTCAAACAATTGATTTTTATTACTATCTTTGATATTATTTTTATAGGTGAGGATATGAAAAACTTTAAAGAAAATTTATTAAATTTTTTTAGTAATCGTAAACATTTATATTGGACAATAGCTATATTGGTTATAGTTATTTTAAGTATTATTGCTTTAATTGTTTTTACTATTCTTTCTAAAAGATATAGCTATTTAGAAATTGAAAATATGTTAGTTGACAGTTCTAAACAATATTTAATTAATCATAAAGAAATTAATTTAAATAGTGAAGAAAATTCCTATGAAATTGAAGCTACTAGTTTAATTAATGAAGAATATTTAAAAGATTTTTCTAAACTTAGTAAAGACACAAATTGCCATGCTACTATAACAGTTACTTATAATCAAGGTGAATTTAGGTATCTTCCTATATTAACATGTGATAATTATCATACTAAAACTTTAAAAGAAGCTATTTTTGAAAAAGAGAATATTGTAAATAATGGTGATGGATTATATCAAATTGATGATGTATATCGCTATAAAGGTGATTTTGTTAATAATTATTTTAAATTTGCAGATAAAAATTGGCGATTATTTAAAATTGAAAATGAAAAATTGTATTTAATTTTAGCTGATACAATTAATGATAAAAATTCAAATGTAGTTTACGATGATCGTTACAATTATGATACTGAAAGTGATCATGGACTAAATAACTATGATGAATCAAGAATTAAAAATACTTTAAATAGTTATTATAATAATGATTTTAAAGATTATAAAGCTTATATAGTTTTACATGAAGCTTGTAAAAATACAAGAAGTGAAATTGATAGAGATTTTAACGGAGCTATTGAATGTTTTACTACATCAGAGGCTTACATAAGTTTAATGGCAGTTTATGATTTTTTAAATGGTAGTAGAGATTCTTTATGTTTAAATACTATGTCATCTAATTGCTCTAATTACAATTATCTAACAATTGTTAAAAATAGATGGTGGTTACTAAATGGTACTAATGAAAATTCTTCAAAAGTTTACTATGTTAATCAAAATGGTTATTTAAATTTAGATTATGCCAATAGTAAAAAATATATCAGATATGTTATTACTTTACCTAGTGAAGTTTTATATAAAAGTGGTGATGGAACAAGTAATAATCCTTATACTATTTATTTATATTAAAAAAGTTATTCAAAACTTTTTTTTTAATTTAAAAAGAAGGTATACCCTTCCTTATAATATTAGAAAATTAAGCCACCAAGAATAATTGCAAGTAAGATAAATAGAACTAAAATGATGAATGCACTGATGTTATTATTATTTGTATTACATCCAGCATTTTGTCCAGATTTGCAACAACTCATAAGGCACCTCCTTCGTTAAAGACTAAATGAATGCTCCAACAATCAACACTAATAAAATGAACAATACTAGTATTATTGCTGGTCCAAGTCCATTTCCTTCGCAGTTGTTCATAATACTCCCTCCTTTATTTGTCTTTTCATTTATATTGTATGGTAAATTTTTTCTTTGGTTCTTCTTTTCATTTACTAATTTCTATTATACGTGTTATAATATCATTGTATTTTAAAGAAAGAAGGAAATTATGAATAAGAAAAAAATTGCAATAATAAGTTTATGCACTTTGTTATTATGTGGTTGTGGAAAACAAATCCCAACATTAGCTGATGGAGAACAAGCCATTGCGACTTTTTCTGATGAAAATTTAAATATTTCAATTAATGATTTATATGATAATATGAAAGAACAATATGCCTTAAATTCTTTAATAGAATTAATGGATAAGAACATATTAGAAAAAGAATTACCTGATGATATAGAAAATGAAATGGAAAATGCTAAAGCAACTGTTAAATCAATGGAAGATACTTATGGAAAAGATCAGATTACTTCATACTTTGGTTCAATTGATAGTTATACAAATTATTTATATATAAATAATTTACAACAAAAAGCTATTTTAAATTATGCTAAAGGTAAAGTAAGTGATAAAGAAGTTAATGCTTATTATGAAAAAAATATTTACGGAGATGTTACTGTTGATCATATTTTAGTTAAAACTAATGTTACAGATGAAACATCTAGCGAGGATGAAGAAAAATTAGAAACTGAAGCTAAAAATAAAATTAATGAAATTATTGAAAAATTAAATAATGCTGATGATAAACTAGAAACATTTAAACAACTTGCTAAAGAATATTCAGATGATGAGGCAACAAAAGAAAATGGTGGTAGCCTTGGAGCTATAAATACTGATACATTATCAAGTAGTTATGATGAATTATTAGAAGCTGCTAGAAAATTAGAAGATGGAAAATACTCTACTGAATTGATTACAACTGAGTTAGGTTATCATGTAATATTTAAAGAAAGTACAGCTGAAAAACCAAGTTTAGATTCAGTTAAAGATAGCATTTTAGAAACATTAGGACAAGAAAAAATTGATGATGATGATACATTAAGAATAAGTGCAATGGACGAATTAAGAAAAAAATATGGTATGGAAATAATTGATTCAGATTTAAAAGAATATTATTCTAATTATATTGCTAATTCAATTGCTCAAGCTAAACAAAGTGAACAAACAAAATAAAAAGGCCAAAAGGAGACTGCTGAAAAAGTAGACAAAGATTACTGTAAAGAAAGACAGTAGTCTTTTATTTTGGTATAATAGATATATG
>CANRHC010000055.1 GCA_947630305.1 uncultured Bacilli bacterium | reverse complement strand
TTAAAGCTTTCTAGCCTCATATGCTATACACCTACCTTAGTATTAATATAGCACATACCCCCCCCCCTACGTCAATAGTTTTTAGTATATTTTACATTTTTTTTGAAATATTTCTTAAAAGATTAAAGCCTTCTTTTTTATTAACAACTTTATCAATAGCAAAATCATTAAAGAAAGTTTTATAACAAAGTTCTTCATGCCAAATATTCATTAAAATTTTCTTAATATAAATTCCATCTTCAAATAAACTATAATATGTTTTAATAGTATAATTCGGATTCATTACTACTCTTTCTATAGTTTCATAATAAATATTTTCATCATTTACAATGATCTTACTACAATAATTATTAAAATCTATTTTAAAATCTAAATTATCTTGATTTTTTTTCTTTCTTAAACTATTTATTTTATTTAATTCATTAAAATTAATAATTCGATGAGCCATTTCTAATGTTTTACTAGCTCTTTGTAATTCACTTACACATATTTCAACATTTTCTAAAAATAATTCAATCATTTTATTTTTGTTATAATACATTTTTTTCACCTAATTCTTTCTTTTCTTAATATATTAACACTTTTAATCGCAATAGTAAAAATATTTTTATAAAATCGTTTTAAGATATAGTGGACTAAAATATAAAATAACAAATAAAATAGCTAGAAAAATAAATGATGTGATAATAATTTGCATTGGAACTTTATTTAATTTTTTCTTTTGATCCATTTTTTGTTTTTCTTTAATTCTGATTATTTGTTCTTTAATAACTTCATTCCAATTTTGTTTAGTATTACTTATTCTAAGTAAATGAATAAAGACATTTGTTACAATTTGACTAGGAATTACATTTTGTAATTCTTCTCCTATCTTATTTATATTTCCATCTTCTTTTAATTTTAATAAAGCATTTTTAATGATTAAAGATATATCATTATCAATACTATTACAAGTTAAATTTAAAGTAGCTAAAAAATCTGTATTATTTTTAATTGTTGCTTCTAAAACTTCTAAATAAAAGATCGCATCATATTCTAATTTTTCACATCTTTTACTAATCGGATAATCAAGTAATAATAATTCATAACCATTATAAAAAATTGATGTAAATATAAGACCAATTATAAAACCAAATTTTGGAATAAATAAAGAAACCATAAAAATGACTATTGCTAAAAATAAACGAATATTTAAAAATTCATAAGGTGATATTGGTTTTTTTTGACCTAAAAATTTAATTTTTTTAGTTATTCTTTCTCTCATTTTTTTAGGATATAATTTTTTACCAAAATATGTACTATTCATAATCTTTCACCATCCATAATAAATCTTAAAATTAAAAGATATAATACATAAATTAACCAAAACATAATTAAAGTCATTATTCCTAAAAAATTACTTGTTAAAAAAGTAAAATTATCTGCAAAAAAGATGCGATATAAGGCAAAACCAATTGGTGGGATAATTAAGAAAAAAATAGATATTAAACGGGCTAGATAATAATATATACGATTTTCTTCTTTATTTGTTTCCTCAGCAATTAATCGTTCATTTAAATAACTAAAAGCTTTCTTTTTATCACCAGTTGTTTTAGTTATAGCTTTTAAATATGTAGCAATTTCATATAATTTATTAATATGAGTTCTTTCATACATTAAATAAAATGCTTCATCTAAAGTTAAACCATTTCCTAAATCAGAAGCTAAAATAGATAATTCATCAACCATTGGTCCATTAACTTCATTTTTAATAACACTAATAATTTCTAATAAATTATCATTTTTTTCAATTTCATTAGCAAACATTCCAATAATTCTCGTAACATCATTTTTTAATACATTATTTCGTAAATGATTAAATAACAATAAAAAAATATTTGGAAGACAAAAGACAATAATAAAGAAAAAAAGATAATGAACAATTGTAATATTTAAACCTCTAAAAAGATCAACTAATAATAAAAATATTATAAAATAAATAGCTAAAATAAATTTTAAAGTTAAATAATCAGCAGGATTTAATTTAGCATTTTTACTTAAAATAGGATATTTTATAAAATTATTACTCCATTTTTTATATAAAGGTATTTTAATTAATTTATTGCTTAAATTTCTTAATAAAGATATTGTATCACTTGTAAATGAATCACTTATTGATATTTCACTATCAATATTACTATTTAAAGTAAAATAAGAAAATCTTTTTTCAAATTTAGCCACTCTTCTTTGTCTAATTAAAAAGATAATTACAATAATAAGTAAAATCATCATTATAGTCTGAGTAATTATTAAGGCTTGCATATATACCTCCTATTCTTTAATTATCCCGGCATTTTTAAATTTCTTTAATATTTTAAAATCTTTATTTTTAATTTCAATATACTCTCCAATAACTTCTTTATTAGATGTCATTCCATCTTGTTTAAAAAGAAATATTTCATCAGGAATAACTTCTTTATTATTATCTAATTTTAATTCACAAATAGAAGTTATTTTTCTTTTACCATCACTTAATCTTTCAATATTAACGACAATATCAATTGCACTTAAAATATATTCTCGAATAACTTTTAAAGGAATATTTAAATCATTCATTAAAACTAAAGTTTCTAATCTTTTAATGGCATCAACTACTCCCATGGCATGAATTACACTCATTGCTCCATCATTACCAGAATTCATAACTTGTAAAAATTGAAAAGCTTCATCACCTATTAATTCACCTAAAATTATTCGATCTGGTCGCATTCTAAGAGCACTTTTAATTAATTCTTTTAAACTGATATGATAACTTGAAGATTTACTTTCTAAACTAACTACATGTTTTTTATTAATTTTTAATTCAACCATATCTTCAACTGTTATAATTCTCTCTTCATCTGGTATTAATTCACATAAGGCTCCTAAAAGAGTTGTTGCTCCAGAAGATGAACTACCTGAAATTAAAATATTAGCTTTTGCTTTAACACAAGATGATAAAAAATTAGCCATATTAGTAGTTAGACTTCCCATTCTAATAAAATCTTCAATATTAGATGCTTCTTTTTTAAATTTATGAATAGTCATCATTGGTCCTTTAGAAGCTAAAGGCGGTAAAATGGCATATAATCTTGAACCATCTTTTAATCTTGCATCAATAATAGGATTAGCTAAATCAATTGTATTTCCAGATTCACTAAGCATTTTATTTATTGAACGAATAATATGATCATTATTAATAAAAGAAACTGAATCATCTTTAATAACTTTCCCATCAATTTCAATATATATTTCTTTTGGACTATTAACCATTATCTCTGTAATATTTTTATCTTTTAATAATTCAGTTAAAGGTCCATAACCATTTAATTCATTTTCAATTAAATGTCTTAAATGATTTCTCTCTTCATTAGTTAAATCATAACCTTCTGTAGCATTTTCAATTTCTAAGTCGATAAAATCAGTTGCTGGTTCATCAGTTAAAACCTCTCTTTCAGTTAAACTACCCATTATTTTTAACCGTAATTGTTCTAATAAATCTTTATCAGCAAAAATTTCATAATCAGTTACTTCACTAATATCAGCATTTTTTCTTTTAATATTAAAAGCTTCAACTAAACTCTTACTCATTTTTAACACCTTCTTTAACAAAATCAGTTGCCAACTTCATTAAAACGGCAAAATCTTTACTAAAAATACTTGAAGCTTTAGGATGTAAGGTTACAATTTTTCCATTCATAATATATTGATCAATATTTTTAACATAAAATTCACTACTAATTAGATAACTTATTTGAGTTTTTAAAATACTAGTTAAATCATATAATGAAAAATATTTTTTCATTGGATCTCTTGAATCATTTAACATTATTTTAAAGTTAGTTTTATCTAAATCTTTAAAAATAGTTACTAAGCTTTTCATATTTTTAACATCATATGGATCATTATTCATAACAAATAAAATTAAATCAGCTTTATCAAGTAAAACTAAATTAGTTTCATTTAAAATATGATTAGTGTCTATTAAAACTATATCATAATAATAAACAGCTTTATCAAGCATTATTTCAAGATATTTTGAAGCAATTTTATTAGCTTGTCTTGGATCTTTGGGACTTGCTAAAAAATCAATATGATCATCATATTTTGTTACATAATCTAAAAAACTACGATAACGATTATTCATATAATCCATAGCAAAATTATAAATAGTTTTTTCATAAGGTTTATTTAAAGATAAGGCAATTTCTCCTCCAGATAAATCAAGATCAACAATTAAAATGCGTTTTCCAATAATTTCGAAAACACCAGCAAGATTAAGCGTGGTAATAGTTTTTCCTACTCCACCTTTAGAAGAAAAAATACACAAACTTTTGCCAATCTTTTTTTCCATCTCGTAACCTCTTCTATTCTTAGAATAATTATACCAAAGAAGATAATTTTATACAACTAAAAAAACGGTTAAACCGTATTATCGTTGAATTGAAATAATATTAAAAATAAATAATATCCAAATGCCCATTACTAAACTTGCTTTAAAACGATACATCTCATAGATAGCAACACCTTTGTCAACTAAAGATGTAATCCATGCTTCTTTATATTTTGGCAATGTTTTACATACTGGAAACATATGAGATGCAATTATATTCTCTTGTTTATAATCTAAATCAAAATACTTTTTAGCATTTAATAAAGCAATATCAGGATGAATTTTAAATGTTTCTTTAGTAGTATAATTAACTGTATCAACATCTTTATAAAAATCATGTAATAAAGCAGCTCTAGTAGCTCTTTCATAATCCATATTCAATTTTTTAGTTATATAATAAGTACCTTTAGCAACTCTTAAACAGTGTTGGTATCTACTAATACCATGATGTAATTCATCTTTTAAATCACTAAAAATACTGTTATTTAATATATCATTAGTAATATTTTGAAACTCATTTTCTTTTTTGAAACTCATTTGTTTTTTTCACCTCGGACTATACCATTGTATCATAAACAATAAAAAAATCAAGTAGAACTATTTTACTATATGCCAAAACATATAACATATTACTTATAAAGAAATTCTTCTAACCATTGATTTTTTAATACTTTCATTATTAGCATAATCACAAATTTTCTTTAAATCATCTTTTGTATTTATTAAAGTATAAACTTTAGTATGACCAATTTTATCATCTGATAAACCTCTTATAATGGCATATTTAGCATTTATAAGTTTTAAACGACGGCAAGAAACATTTTCTATATATATTTTATTATTAAGAATTGGATGATCAGCAATACAACCTTTTATATCTATTTTCTCATCATCTTTCAAAATCCCATCAGTTATTAATTGATAAGATAAATTTTGATTTTGATAATTACCTTTTAAAATACTATACTCAATATTTGGTGATTTATAATAAATATTCATTGGATATTTACTAATTTGTTCAATTTTTAATTTTAAAGCAAATTCTTTAGCTAATTTTTTAATAGCTTCATTACATTCCTTGGGTTTAATAGAAATATTTTGATTATCTTTATTTAAAATTAATAAATTATCTTTTAAAGTAATCATTTCATTACTAATAGCCTTACTTAAAGAATTATCTAAATCAACCTTATCATAGCCAAATAATAAACCAATACTATAAAATAAACTTTTATATTCATCTAATTTATGATAATAACACAATTTTTTTAATAATTCAGTTTTATTAATCCTATTAATACCTTCTAAAGATAATAAAGATAAAAAAGTATTTGTAAATTCTTCTTCAGTAAAATAATTTTCCATAACTCACCTACCTAATTCATTATACTAATTTATTAATTTAAATGCAAATTAAAAGCATACATTTAGATAGGAGGTATAAATGAAAAATTTAAAAAATTATAAATTATTGGGAATTATATTTGTTTTTTTATTATGTGTATTATTTCATTTTACATATCAATTATGGCCGAATCCCCTTTTTAGTGTATTATTTCCAGTAAATGAAAGTATATGGGAACATATGAAATTAATTTTTAGTTCATTTGTTATTTATGGCATATTTGAATATTTAATAATTAGAAAAAAATTTAAAATTAACAATTATTTACTAAATCTATTTTTAACGCCAATAATAGCTATATTATTATATTTAACAATTTACATTCCCTTATATTTTAAGTATGATGAAAATATGATAATTAGTATTGGTTTATTATTTTTAATGATTATTATTGAAGAAGTAATTAGTTATATTTTTCTTAAAAGTAAAGAAATTAATAATGGTAAATTAATTGGTTTTATTGGGATTATTTTAATGTATTTTATATTTAGTTATTATACATATAAACCAACAAATAATTTCTTATTTTATGATATTTTAAAAAATGGTTATGGAATTTTACCAAGCTAAAAACGGCCTTTTATCAAGTCTTTTTTAAGTAAAAAATTCCAAACAATTTTAAATAAACATAATATGAATGTTCAATATATTTAGGTTTTAATTTAATTATTTCATCTGATGCATAAGACTCAGTCATATGTTCTAATTTAAATCCAGCATTACATTACTATCATTTTATTTTTCCTTCTAATTATGATAGTAGTTATAAAAAAATAACAATCATTCGTTAGAAAATTGAAATAAAAATACCCCTATTTTTATAGGGATACTAAACTAAACCTTATTAGGTTTAGATAATAAACTTATTGGTGCTCGTACTCGGACTTGAACCGAGACTTTCGCAAGAAAAATAGATTTTGAGTCTATCGCGTCTACCAATTTCGCCATACGAGCAAGTAAATTTGTACTATAAGTATAGCACAAATAAAATTATTTAGCATTCTTTTTTGCTAATTTTATAGCAAATTCATTTAATTTTTTTCCTCTTAAATAAATTGAAGCTATAATAAAGACAATTGATGCTATAAATAAAGGAATAGATGTTATCCATGTTGTCCAATCTACATTATAATGAATATAGTTATTAGTAATTATATAAAGGGAAAATAATATGCCAATTGTTCCAGTTAAAAATAGTCTAAATAATCTAATATTCATTATTTTCCCTTCATCACAATTATAATAAGTTTTTTTTAAATCTTTTTTTTCATCTTTACTCATTCTTTGATATTGATTTTTCATCTTCACCACTTCTTTATTTAAAGTATAGCAATTATTTAATTTAAAAACAATAATTTTTAACCCATTATTTGCCCACCATTATTATGAATTACTTGACCTGTTACATAACTTGAATCATCACTTGCTAAAAAGACAAATGTTGGAGCTAGTTCATAAGGCATTGCACCTCTTGCCATTGCGGCGTCAGCACCCAAAGATGGAATTTTTTCTTTAACCCAACAAGCTGGTTGAAGAGGTGTCCAAAAATAACCTGGTGCAATCGCATTAACTCGAATATTTTTTAGTGCTAAATTTCTTGCTAAAGCTCTAGTAAACCCCACAATAGCGCCTTTTGAAGTGACATAATCAATTAATTGCGGTTCACCATAAAAGGCTGTTACTGAAGTTAAATTAATAATCGAAGATCCACTTTTTAAATATGGTAATACTTCTTTAGTTAAATAAAACATTCCATAAACATTAACTTTCATTGTCCAATCAAATTGTTCATCACTAATGCAATCTAAGGAATCTTGTTGATATTGAACTCCAGCATTATTAACTAAAATATCAATTTGACCAAAACATTCAAGCGTTTTACAAACAATTTCTTTACAAAATTTTGGATTAGTAATATCCCCTGATAATAAAAGACATTCTCCGCCTAAATTTTCAATATAATTTTTAGTATCAATCGCATCTTTATGTTCATCATAATATGGAATAACAACTTTTGCACCTTCTTTTATAAAGGCAATTGCACAAGCACGACCAAGACCACTATCACCACCTGTAATAATTGCAACTTTTCCCTTTAATTTATTACTACCCTGATAATTTGGATTATCAAAAATTGGTAAGGGATCCATTATATACTCCATACCAGGTTGCTCATCTTGAGATTGTTTTGGAGCTAAAATTTCATATACTTTACTTTGAATTCCTTTATCTTTAAAATATTTATAATAAGTGTTTCCAAACTTATAATCATAATCCATTTTTATACCCCCTAAAATAATATATGCTAAATTAAAATTGGGGTTATACCTAAAAAAAACAGCTAATTATTTAGCTGATTTTCTATTTAAGGATTTTAAGCCAAAGATTAAACCAAATAAAGTAATTACAAGAAGACCAATATTTAAAATAATATTATCACCGGTTTGAGGATTTTCTTCTCCAACATCATTGTTTGAAACATTTGTTGTTAAATTATCAACAGTTTGATCATCTTTATTAATATTAGTTTCATTGTTTTCTGTAGTAGTATTTTGATTAGCATTATTATCAGTATTTGTAGTTGTATTTTGTGAAGGAGTATTATTCATCTCACTATTATTTGTTTGGTTATTACTAGTCTCATTGTTATTAGTTTCACTATTGTTGGTTTGAGTATTATTAGTCTCGTTATTATTTGTTTGATTATTATTAACTGAATTATCATTATTATTAGTTATATTGTTTTGCTCATTACTTTTAGTAACATCAAAGAAATTTACAGTATATTCTACTTTAGCATCAGGCGCAGAAACTTCTCTTATATTAGAAGATTCTTGTAAACCTAACACTTCAACTTTATAAGAAGTATTATCTAAATATTGAGTGTTTTCTACTGATGGTTGAACAAATATTAATTCACCACCACTTACTTGTAAAGTATTATCCTCTTTTTTACATTCATATGATTTATTTGTTTGCAAATCAGTTACTCGAACAATAATTTTAGATGGATCATCATAATTTAATTTGGCAGTGTTTAAAGTGATATTCCAAGCTGATGTATTATCATTTAAAATATTATTTGGCATGTATCCAGGTACTGGAAATGCTGTATATGCTAAATCTGAAGTATTTTTAGTTTCTACAATATTGCCCATAGCCGTTGGGGCAACATAACCAAATTGTAATAATGAAATATCAGGGTCTAATATTGCTCTTCGATGTCCAGTTGTATCAAAAGTTTTTTCAGTTAAATTATAACCTTCATTTAACCAACCAGTTATAGCTCCTGTAGGAGTATATCCCCACGCGATAATATTATGTGGAGGCATTTTGGCAATTTGCCATAATTCATCACTCATTCCACTAGGTCTTTGACTATCATCTAAAAAATGAGTAAAATTATCAATTGAAATACGCACTAAAGCACCAGCTTGTAAATCTTTACGATGAGTAGATACACCAGTTAATGGTTCTACACCAACTAACCAACGATAGTAATTAGCCATTGTAGTCATTGCCTTATGAGTATCAGCTGTTAACTCTCCTTCATTATATGGTGCAGAGGTTATTGGAGCAACTTTGTAATAAGTTTCACTATTACCATTTTCATAACTTCCTGTATTTTTAGTTTTGTTATATTCAGCGATGATTTGTTCTTTAGTTCTTGTCTTATAAATCTCCCAATCATTTGCAATATAACTTTCAGCATTAACATTATAAGCTAGAAATGGAACTGTAACTGCTGAGACTAATATTGCTTTTTTTAAAATATTAGTTTTTTTCATTTATTTTTTACCTTCCCTTTCCTATTTTAATAATATCATTTCTATAGAACATTAACAAGTATAATTTAAAAAAAATTATTAGACAAAATAAAAACCCTTTAATTAAAGGGATTAATTCAATTTGGTGACCCGTACGGGATTTGAACCCATGAATGCATGCGTGAAAGGCATGTGTGTTCAACCACTTCACCAACGGGCCAAAATGGTGGGCCTGGGGGGACTTGAACCTCCGACCTCACGCTTATCAGGCGTGCGCTCTAACCAGCTGAGCTACAAG
>CANRHC010000054.1 GCA_947630305.1 uncultured Bacilli bacterium | reverse complement strand
GATGTTTACAATTAAATCCATACTGTCTATATTCAGCTCTTTACATAAAACTCTTATTTCATCGGCTGTTTTAAGTAATTGAGCGTTTAATTCTTTAATTCGTTTTCCTTTATTCATTTTTTCGTGAGATATAATCCTATATATTAAATTAACTATAAGCCGGCACGCTCCGCTCGGCTTCACTTCGTGAGCCGTCCGGCTGGTATTAGTATTACGTTTTATTTCTTTTAAATCTTAATTTTAAAATTCTTCCGTTGCAGTTACTGTTAAAGCTTAAATTATACGGTTATAGCTTTATAATCTCGGCTTTTCTATATTTCCAGCCTTGCAACGGTTTCTGGGTTTTTAATTTCTGTATAAGCGCCCTTGCGTTGCAACGGTTTTTAGATTTATTTATTCCAGTAAAGCTCTATTAGCGTTAATAGGTATTTAAAAAGGTTTTTAATCCAGCTTTAAAAGCTCTATTAATTCAGCCTTTAAAGTGCAATTAAGCCCGCCTTTTAAGCGGGCTGTATTTTAAGATTAAAGCCCGCCGTTACTTAAATAACCGGACTATGCAGTAAAGTAATTTAAATTAGCGTTATTTTAAAATACCTTTAATTAAAAGCTATTAACGCTTAATTAATGCCTTTTAAAACGCTTTTAACGCTCTTTTAAGCCTCGCTTGCAACTATTCTTTTAAGCTCTTTACAAGGATTAAAACGGGCTACTTTATGGGGTTTTATCTCCAGCTTATCCCCTTGCGGGGTTATAATGCTATTTCTTTTATATGGAGTTGTATAAAAGCGTCCTAATCCGGTTAGTGTTATGCTTCCCCCGCCCGCTAATTCTTTTTTTATCAGCTTAATAAAACCTTTAATAATAGCTCCAGCTTCCCGCTGGGTTAAATGGCATTCTTTAGCTAATTGACTTTTAAAGTCGGTACCATTCATATTAAAAAACCTCCATTTTCGCTAAAAGAAAACGGCGTTAATTGATATAATCTAGATTAAAGTTAATTTCCATTTATTGCTCTATAGTGCTAATTTCTATAGAGCTTTTTTATTGTTCAAGTTCTCATTCACGGCTTTATAAACTTTTTTCTGAGTGTCAATTCCCCGTTTTAAAAGATTTAAATAACCGTTTATTTCTTTGTCATTAGCCGGTAAATAATAGCCCCCGCCGTCGTTTTTCTTGGCTAATATAGGGGCGCCGTCTAATCGCTCCCTCATTATTTGAGCTAAAAGCTCCCGCTCTGTCAAATTGAAAAAATTCATTAAATGTTTTTTGCTGATTGCTTTATTGCTTCCACGGTTTAAAACTTCTTCCACGGGGTGTTTTAAATGATTCATTAAACGCCCCCTTTTAATAGTTTTTAACGCCGTCTTTTAACGATTTAATTATACCATTTTTCCCGCCGTTACGCTATTTTTCAATGTTTTTAACAAGTTCTATTAATGTTTTAATTAACGCTCTTTTAAAGGTTCTATTAACGCTTGAATTAATTAAAATTCAGCCTTTTTAAATCATTGACTAAGGATTCAAATCCTTGCTCGCTATATAAATTAAATCTAGGATAGTAATAAAAAAGGTCAACGCCTCCAGCCCGTCCGTTACGATTCTTAAGCATTACCAGCCTTATAGCCCTTATTCCAGTTTCTTTTTCCATTTTTTTATATAAAGTTCTCGCTTTATTTCGCTTTTTAATGTCCTCCATTCCCATATATTCCGGCTCCAGCCCTATTAATACATCGCTGGAATATTCAATAGCTCCGGATTCCTTAAAACTTTTCATACTAACCGGCTCGTTATAGTTTTCACGGTTAAAGCTGGAAATTCCAAAAATTGGAATATTATAATCTCGGCTTAATTGCTTTAGTTGAAATATATTAGCATCCGTTATTTGTTTATCGGTCATGCTATGCTTTTTATCGTTTGGCTGGGTTAATAGTTGCAGATAGTCAATAAATATAACTGGAGCTTTTCCTGTATTTCTATAATGCTTTTCAATTTCTCCAGCTATAACTTCAGCGTTAATATCCCCCATTCCCTCTATAATTCTTAAATGCTCCCCTGTATCGTTAAAATAGTTTTCCAGCGCTTTATTAATAGCGCCGTCTGGGTCTATAGTGTAATTCCTGTAAATATCATATAGGGTTTTAGCCCTATTATCCGGCTTATCTCCAGCTATTAATTCCCCGCTGTCTAATAATTCTTTTAGGGTATAACGTGAAATTGACTTCCCCATTATTTCCACTTCCGGCATTTCAAGGCTAAAAAAGATTACATCATGCCCGCTTTTAGCTATTTGATCGGCTAGCTGTAAAGCAAAAGTAGTTTTTCCTAATGAGCTTATAGCCCCTATAACGTATAATCCGGAATAAAGCCCGCCGTCTAAAAAGTTTTTCCCGTCTAAGAAATTAAAGCCCGTCTTAATTCCGGGGTTTTTAAATTTTTCTAATAGCTTGGATTTTAGCTTATCTTTTTTGTTTTTATTAAAAGTCTTTTCAAATTCCTTTATAGGAAAATGCCTGTATCTTTGCACTTCCGTTTTAAAAACTTCTCTATCCAGCATTAAAAACTCATTAGGGTCTTTAACGTCTAAAGCTTCCGGTATTAATTGAGCCTCGTAATACTCTATATAAGTTTTATCCAGCTCCCGCTTTAATTTCTTTAAGCCTGTATCTCCCCCGCTGTCATTATCCAGCGTTAAAATTAAAGGGCGCTTGATTCCATATTCTCTAAAAGCCCATATAACCGGATTAATGTTATAAGTTCCGTTTAAAGCTATAGCTTCCCCTCCAGCCTCGGCTATGCTGGGGGCGTCAAATAAGCCCTCACAAATAAAAACCGGCTCTAATATATTAGTTCCCTCCAGCTTTTTATCTTTGTTTTTAATAACATTTACCAGCCCTATAGGTATATCTATAGTTCCAGCCGGCTTGCGGGTTTTTCTGTCCGGTTCAGCCTCCGGATTCGTATCTCTAACGGCATAGCTGGAATTAGAGCTAAAAAAGGCTATGCAGGAATTAAAATTAATTCCTCCTATTTCCATATTTTCTATATAGCCCATATCCTTTAAAAAAGGATTTTGGCTAGTAATTCCACGCCTTTTTAATTCTTTAACGCTTGCTGGATTATTTAATTGAGAATTAGCTTTATTATGGAGCTGGGTAAACTTCCCTTGCTTCCCGTCTAAAGTTTCTTTAATTGCAGTTAAAACCGCCTCTTTTCTATCCGGCTTGGCGTCATTCTTTATTTTAAGCGGGGTTATTTCCCTTGCTGGAGTTTGATTATTAGGATTAATCTTTTTAAAATCATTTTTAGTTATTTCATTAGGATTTAATAACGTTATTCCAAATAGCTCGCTCGCTTTATTTTGCTTTTCTACATCGTTAGTAATACCGTATTCCTCCCCTATAAGGTCTATTAAATCCCCGTCAAATCCACAAACAAAACAATGAAAATGTCCAGCCTCTTTAGCATTAGGATTATAAATTAATCCGTCGCCGTCCTCCCCGCTTCCGTTGCCACACAGCGGGCATATCCAGCCCTTGCCCTGTCCGTCCGGCTGTAAATATTCAGCTATTAATTCCTTTGCATTATCATGAAAAAATTCATATACTTTATTACGATTTATTACCATGCGTTTATCGCTCCTCCCCTAAATTTAAAGGGGCGTGCTCGCTTGATTTAATTGTTACGGCGCCTTTTTCTTTTTCGTTAAAGGCGTTTTTATTTTTTACTCATAGCTTACGCCCCTTATAGTTAATGTAAACGTTTTATTTTAGCTATATCGGCTTTTTATTTTAATATTAATGTTATTTATCATTAATTAATAAAAATTGATTTAAAGCCCTTTTAAAGCCCTTAAACGTTAAATCCAGCTTAACTCCTCTATCTTTTCCGGTAAAATATTATAAATAGGCTCCAGCCCTAATAAAATTAATGCTAAGTCAAATCCGGATTTAAAGCCTTGCAGTTCAGCCTCTAGGAAATTCCCTGTTAATTCTTCCGATAGGGCGTTTATTTCTTTTTCCTCCAAATCCTTTAAAATGCCTTTAGTTGCTGGAGCTTCCTGTAATTGAGTAAATACCTTATCCATTTTAAAATCTGGATTCCGTGCTAATATTTCAGCAATTAACGTTTTACCGCTGTTTGATTCTAATAACGTTTTAATTAAATGAGTCTGGGTCATAATTAAAACCTCCATTTTTTGAAAAAATTATTTAAAACCTTTAAGGGGATTGCTATTAGCTCCCCTCGGTTTTTTCAGCTATTTAATTTTTATTAGAGCGGGCGCCCCGTGTCAACTAGGGGCGTCCGGTCTATATAGTACTTTATTACTATAGTACTATAGAGAAAAAAAACTTAAGTATAAAATACCTTTAAAATGCTAGTATTTATCTATCTTTATAGGTCTTTTATCTTATATTATTAGGATAAATTTCAGTCACGCCTAATAACATCATTGGTCACGCCTAATAACATCATTGGTCACGCCTAATAACATCATTGGTCACGCCTAATAACATGATATAAAATTGTTACAATTAGCTTTTTTTATACAAAAAACTTTATTGATCTTAAATTTTTGCCTCTTTGATTAAACTTGAAATTTTTTATAATTCCTTTTTCTTTATACTCTTTTAGTATTAATTCTAGGTCTCTTATAGTTTCATACCGTCTTTGTTTATTCTTAATTAATATTCCACATTCAATAAAAAATTCATCTAGAACAATAACGTTATAGTTTTCTTTGTTTGGATCTTTTCCCTTATCTTTAAAATATTTAGCTGTTGAAATTCGTTCGGTCAATCCCTGTATTAAACTGTTTCTTTTATCGTTTATCCGGTCTAATGATTTAATATCAAACCATTCTATTGGAATATTAGCTATATATTTAGTTAGTTTGGCATGGGCATAAATTGGAGGAATAGCTTTTATAATAAAGCCCTCCACGCCTATAGGATTCCCTTTTTTATCTTTACGGCTGTTTTTAGGGGCTATATTACTGGAGTGTTCAGCCTCCAGCATATAAAGGGCGTCCCTTGTAAACATTACGGACTTCCCCCATATATCTTTAGCCTCTTTTTCAACAATATGCCTTGCTTCCCTCTCTTGGCTCCAGTCGTAATGAATTTGGGTTGTACTAAGTTTTAAAACTGAGTTTCTTAATTTATCAGCCTCGGCTTTACTTAAGCGGGTTTTATAGCCCATAGCATGGTGTATATCAGTTAGAGTAACGGGTATTTGAATAACCTTATTAGCTTTGATACTATTGGGGTTATTCGATATATAAAAGTCTATTAAAGTGCAAATAGCTTTAAAAACTTTGCCGTCATACATATTTAACGGCTGTTGCATTACAATAGGCTTAAATAATTTAGTGTCTATAGGGAATAATAAAATTTGGTCTAAATTATCCTCTATAGGCTTTTTATAGGCTATATCAGCCGTTACTGTTTCTTTTCCAGCCTTATATTTAATTTCTTTTATTGCCATTCCGTCCGGTGTAAAATCACTCTCTTTAAAATCAATAACAGTTTTAAATATTTCAGATTTTGGCATTATTAAATGCTCAATAGTTACGGCTTGGCTTTGTTTAATCTGTTTTATAGATTCAGCCTCTAGGTTCGGCTCCAGCTCTATAGTTTCTTTTCCGGATTCAGTTCTAATAGAGAAATTAAGAAATTCAGCAAAAAGCTTATGAATATTTTTGCTAAAGTCAAAAGCTTCTTCTTTCTGGGATTCGGTCATATCTCCAGCCTTTATTGATTCAGCTATAGCCTTATCGTTAAATTCCTGTATTAAATCAAAAACATTTTTAGCGAAATTAGCCGGTTCTCCCGTTAAAGGGTTTTCAAGGGATAAACTGGTATTATTAACTAATAGAGTTAATTTATCGTGTCCTCGCTCCCCTCTAAAAGATATTAGCCCTCCATATTTTCTAAAAGGCTCCTCTAATTCAAGTTCAGTTACTCCCGTATCAAAAAAGAAATAATGAGCTTGCGGGTATTTCTCCAGTAAAAGGTCATATTCTCCTATCATTCCAACCTCTTTAGTTTCACGGGTTTTAAATACTACTTCCGGAGCTAGAGCTATTCCGTTTTCCTGTAAAGTAAATTCAGTTATTATTTCAATATCACCGGTTCTAATTGAGCGGGCTATAGGAATTAAATCCTTATCAGTTATGTTAAAAATTTCGGTTACATATCGCTTTGAATTTTTTAATTCTTTAATTTTCATTTTTTCTTATTTCCTTTATTGCTGTAATAAGCCTCTAATTCATCAACGGCTTTTAATAATTCTTTAGTGCTGGGTTTAGTATAATTAAATGTTACTGGTAAACTTTTAGTTGAGTGTCCTAAAAGTAAAGGTAATACATACGGATTAGCTCCAGTCATATTAGCGTATCTTTTAGCAAATAAATGCCTAAAAGCATGGGCATGTACCTTATCCCGCTTAATTCCTCTCGCTTTTCCAGCTATTCCTTTTATTTCAGTTCTAAAATAAGTTTGATTAATTATTTTATTCTTATCTTTTCCGTGAAATATAATTCCCTCTGTAATATTGTTTTCCTTGCAGTAATTCCTTAATTTTTTAGCTAATTGCTTCGGTATAAAGATAGTTCTAGTTTTTCCCTTATTTGTTACGGTATTAGTTCTAGTTTTAAGGGATTCAACCGTTATAGCTTTTAGCTCGCTTATTCTTATTCCAGTTCCAGCTAGAGTTTCTATAATGAGCTTGATTCTCTTTTTACCTAATCTATCAGCCCATTCTAATATCCGGTTATATTCCTTTTCACTTAACATATCATCAAGTACGTTATTATCCTCTGTTTTCTGGAGCTTAACTATAGCGTCCGGTTCTCCGGATTCCTTTAGGAATTTATTAACCGTGATTAATCTTAAATTAACCGTACTAACTTTAGTTAATTGAGTGCGTCCGGGCTTCGGATTCTTTTTATTACGCTCTATTTCCTCTAACATATCATTCTTAAAGGCTAGAACGGCTTTTTTATCTATAGTTTCAATTCCAGCCGATTCGATAAATTCAGCAAATTTATTTAATGAGCGGGTATATTGTTTTATAGTGTTTTCTGATTTTTCATCTTGCACCGCTAATTTATCTAACCATTTTTCAATAGCGGGTTTTAATTCCTGTTTTTCCATGCTTCCCTCCAGCCTTAAATTAAAAGCCTTTTCTTTGATTTAATTTCTTAATAGCGTTTTCTTTAGTATCGGTATAATAGCCCCAAAAGTAATAATCATTAATTTTGTTATAATACCAACATACAAATCTGGAATTAGTGTTAGGGTGGTCTGGGTTAAATCCTATAGCTAATTCCTCTTTACTGTTTAAACTAACTGATTCTATAATTTCATAATTCCCGTTAAATCTGTTTTTCATTTTTACCCTCCAGCTTAAAAAGCTTTTTTATTAAATTCCAGTTTCTAAAGTGCTAATTTCTCTAGGTTTTAACTGGATTAATTTAATATTTCAGCTCTTTTTTTATTATACTCTAATAATAATCCTTATTAGCGTTATTGTCAAATTCCTTTTAATAAAATATTCAGTATTTATCTATAGTTTTTAAAATTAGCTTCCGTTTTTTTCCTGTTTTTTCGCTCTAGATTAAAAAAACCTTTTTTTAAGCTTTTTTAGCCGGTAATAGGCTTTAATTTAAAGCTTAAGATTCAAAAAAGCGGGAAAAAAGTTTTAATAGTTTTTTATTTCTGGGTAATACCGGAATATTTAATTAATTTAGCCCTCTATTTCAGCTAAAAACCTCAAAAACCTTTTTTTAGAGCTTTTCCTGTAAAGTAATAGCCCCTCCAGCCTCTTTTTTAGGGCTAAGAAAACTAAGATTTAAATTTATAATCCAGCTCCAGCCTTATAGCTTCCCTTTTTTAGCCCTCGCTTATCTCGCTATTCTTTTTTTAGAGGTCGCAAAAGTAACAATAAAGCTCCTCTTTTTTTTAGGTGTCCGATTCCTCCATTTTTCTTTTTTTAGAGTTGCAGTTTCGGCTGATTCTTTTTTTAGGGCGGTCAAAAAGGTCATTTTTAGAACGCCTATTCAGCCGGTCAATCTCTTTATAGGGTTTAATAAGTTCATTTAGTGCGTTTTAAAGCTCTTTTAAAAGGCTTTTAAAGCTCTCTTTTAACGGCTCTGATTTCTCGGATTCCTTTTTTTAGGGTTGCAATTTATGCAGATAGAACGGGCTATAATTGCTTCAGCTTATTTAAATCTAATTTATAATAGGTTTTAATTAATGGCGTAATACCTTTTAATTAACGCTTTAAATGGCTTTTAAAGGGGGTTTAATGGAGGGTCAATTAACATTAAAGGAATTTGCAGAAAAGCGTAATATAAAAAAACCTACGGTAAACGCCCGCTTGAAAAGATTAGAGCGAAATAATCCGGATAAAACTTTAACGGTTAAAAAAGAAAATGTTATTTATCTAACAAATAAAGGGCTGGAGCTATTGAATAAAAGTTTTAATGAAATTCCAGTTAAAACGCCTCCAGCTAAAAGAAAAGTTGAAAAGCGGGTTAATAAGCCTGTAAAGGAAAATGA
Organism: uncultured Bacilli bacterium; assembly: GCA_947630305.1. Classification (GTDB taxonomy): domain Bacteria; phylum Bacillota_I; class Bacilli_A; order RF39; family UBA660; genus Ventrenecus. Next base: position 1,474 of record CANRHC010000054.1, on the reverse strand, counting down.
AATTATAAAGCTATATGAAAAGCAAATAGAACGGCTGGAGAATGATTTAAAACTCTCTAGATTAGAGAATGAGCGCCTAATAAAGCAAAATGATAAATTAATGGCTTTAATAACCGATTTAACGGGGTCTTTAAGCGGGGCGTTATTAGATAGTCAACGGCTGTTAAATCAAGAACAATCTTTAGCTTTGATAGATAAAACGGGGGCTGGAGAAAACAAAAAAGAAAAGAAAAGCCTAATAGTTCGGCTTGCTTTAATAGGTCGTATCATTAAAGGGAATTATTAATAAAACGCTTATATTAACGATTTAAAGGGGGTTTTACTTGAATAATAGGGAATTAGCTTTAGGCTCTATAAAATACACTAGAGGGCTTTTAAATAAGTTTGAGCGGGTATTAAACGGGGCTTCCGATTCCTTTAGCCCTATAGAAATAAAAGATTTAATAGATATAACGGGCTTGAATATTATGGAGTTAAAGGAATTATTAAATTTATCAGATTCAGAAATTAAAATAATTGAGCAATTATAAAATAAAATAAGCCCCTTTTTGCGGGGGCTTTTCTGTTTTTTTCTAAAATCCAGGTTAAAGTAAATTAGCTAAAATCTTTAAATACCTCTTTAGTGTCTAATTGATCTAATTCTTTTTTCAGCCTGTCAAATTCCTTTTTATCGGATTCAGTAAAATCTATATCGCTTAAGTCATATTTAATTAAATCAAATTCAGTTATTCCAGCCTCTTTTATTTTCTGTATCGTATCTATCACGCCGGCTTTATATCCAGCCTTTAATAGTTCGGCTTGAATATTCTTTAAATCTCCAGCTAGTTCGGAATAAGATTTAATCAAGTTAGAGCTTTTATTATACGGCTCGCTGTCAATCTGATTCAGCAATTTATTAATATCGGCTCCAGCTAAAAGCTTTTCCTGTATATCTTTAAAACTCATTATTAAATCCTTTTATAGCCTTTATAAATAAGCCCTATAGTTATACCTTTATAGGCTTAAAATTGATTCTAGAGCTAATTAAAGGCTTTTAACGGCTATATTAATTAAAACTCTGGAATATTATAATCTTTTATTTCTAATAATCTTATATCCAGTAAAATAGATTCAATTTCTTTAGTATTCTTTAAAATTCCCTTGCTAAGTTCATAGCACGGCTGGGTTAGTCTTTTAGCTGTTATACGGTCTAATGTATAACTTAAATCTTTTATTACTTGAGCCTCTTTTAAAAGCTTTTCGTTTAATTCTTTAATCTTTAAAGCTGTTTCTTGGTCTTTTTTATCATTCATAATTAAACTTTTAACGCTTTTAAAATATAATTATTCCTCTATTTCCTCTATTTCCAAATTTCCGGATTCAATTAATCTAGCTTCTATCTCGGCTGTATCATTTATGATGTTTACAATTAAATCCATACTGTCTATATTCAGCTCTTTACATAAAACTCTTATTTCATCGGCTGTTTTAAGTA
>CANRHC010000053.1 GCA_947630305.1 uncultured Bacilli bacterium | reverse complement strand
AAGAAAATAGGGCTGATGAAGAAAGAATAGTTCAGGAACTTGAAGAAATGAATTGTAGCTTTTATTTGGTTAGACCATTTAAAAGAATTCAAGAAACAATGAAAAGAAGAAAAGCCTTAAAAATGGGACAAAAACTTCTTAAGAAGTGTGGGGCTGTTTTATTAACTGGTGATTGGAAAAAATCAGCTGGTTGTGTAGCTGAATTTGAACAGGCGGTTAATGAAGATAAAGAACTATTTGAATATAGAGATAACAGAATATTTTACATACCTAAGATAGCTGTAGAAGGGATTTTAGATGATATTAAGCGACAAAACAATCAAAAAGCTGGTTGAAGAAGAAAACCTGATAACACCTTTTAATGAAAAGAACTTATCTTCAAATAGTTACGATCTAACTTTAGCTGAAGATCAAGAAAGATTGGAATTAATGCCTGGTGAATCAAGATTAGTTGTTACTGAAGAAAAAGTTAATTTACCAGCTGATGTAGTAGCTAAAACAGTTTCTAAAAGCTCTTTTGCTAGGTGTGGTGTTTCTATTGGTGATATTGGTGGCTGGGTGGACGCTGGTTACAGGGGACAGTTAACACTACTAGCGGTTAATCTCGGTGATAAACCTTTTGAATTAAGAAGAATAAAAGAAATATGCCAAATAATATTTCTTCAGGCTGATTCAAAAGCTGAAAAAACTTATAACGGACACTATCAGGATAGTAAGGGCTTGAAAGAAGCCTGGTTTATCAATGATAGAAAGAATTTTAATAATGTAGATGTTCAAACAGCTATTGTAGATATTTCAGGCGGTAATAGTAATTTAGTAGATCCTGATTTTTTTGAAAAGCGTTGCGACTTCTAACATTAAAGAAGGAATTACAGTATGAAAGTTAGTATAGGGGGGAATAGACAAGCCAAATATTGGAAAAAAACAGAATTAAGTTTTTCTGAACTATTCGATAAAGTTAGTAATCCTACTGTAACTAGTGAAACTTTCAATACTTATCTTTCTTTAAGTAAAGATGAACAAGATGAAATTAAAGATGTAGGCGGTTTTGTCGGTGGTGAATTAAAAAACGGTTCTAGAAAGAAGGAGAACGTTCTTAATCGTTCCCTTCTTGCCCTAGACGCCGATTATTTGGGGAATTCAGCTAATCTTGAGGGGCTTTTAGACAAGCTGAATCAGAGTAATATTGAGTTCATTACTTATACTACAAGGAAACACACTAGTGAAGTACCTCGTATAAGAATATTAATACCTTTTAAAGAACCAATTAATCCTGAAGCTTATGAACCTATAGCTAGAAAAGTTTGTTTTGATCTAGGTATGGCTTATTTTGATCCTACAACTGTTGAAACAAACAGATTAATGTTTTTCCCTTCAGTTAGTTCAGATATGGCTGATGAATTCTTTTCTTCAAGAAATTTGTTTGACGCTGAACCTTTAGATGGTATGGCTTTCTTAAGCCAAAATTACCACAACTGGCACGATCAAACAGAATGGGATAGGTTCCCTAATGAAGAAGAAAATATTCAGCGTGATGTATCCGTTCAACAAGATCCGCTTACTAAAGAAGGTATTATAGGTAAGTTTTGTGAAGCCTACACTATTCAAGAAGCTATAGCTACTTTCTTACCTTCAATCTATGAACCAGTTACTGAAGATAGATATACCTACTTAAAAGGTTCTACAGCTGGTGGGGCTGTAGTTTATGAAGATAAATTCTTATATTCACACCACGCTACAGATCCTGCTAATACAGGACATGTATGTAACGCTTTTGATTTAGTTAGAATCCATAAATTTGGTGATACTAAACAAAGTGTTAAAGAAATGACTTCTTTTGCCGCTCAAGATGAAAGAGTTCAGAAACTTTCTTTAGAAGAAGATTTTAAGGACTTTATTGAACTGGTAGAAGAAGATAAAGAAGAACCTACAGATATTACTGAAGAAGATAAGATAACTTTTAAAGATATTTTAGAAAAACTTTCTAAAAACGCTAAAGGTGAAAATGAATCAACTATAGATAATATGCTTCTTATTCTAAATTCAGATCCTAACTTAAAAGAGTTCTATAACGATATATTCAGCGATTGGATTGTAGTTACAGGAAAATTACCCTGGGTTACTAATGAGATTGAAGAATGTCCGCGTGGCTGGACTGATACTGATGATGGTGGCTTACGCTGGTACTTAGAAAAGTATTACAAGATAACAGGGCTTCAAAAGATGTTAGACGCTCTAAATTTAAGCTTTCAGAAAAGATCAGTTCATCCTGTTAGAGATTATTTTGAAAGTTTAGAGTGGGACGGTAAACCTAGAGTAGAAACACTCTTAATAGATTATTTTGGGGCTGAAGATAATGTTTATACAAGGGAAGTAATGAAGATAGCCTTAACAGCGGCTGTTACTAGAATTTATAAACCAGGAACCAAATTTGACAATATGCCTATTATTGTAGGTTCACAAGGTATAGGTAAATCAACCTTTTTAGCTACTTTAGGAAAAGACTGGTTTTCAGATAGTTTAACTGAATTTACTGGTAAAGACGCTATGGAGCTTTTAAACGGTAATCTGATTATAGAAATAGGTGAATTAAACGGTTTTAGAAAAGCTGAAATGGACGCTATAAAACAGTTTCTTTCTAAACAGGTTGATGAATACAGGGCTCCATATGCTAGAAGAAAAGAAGCACATAAAAGACAATGTATCTTTTTTGGTACTACTAATGAAAGTACCTTCTTAAGAGATTTAACAGGTAATAGAAGATTCTTACCAGTTCAAAGTTATCCTGAAAGAGTTACTAAAAGTGTTTGGGAAGATTTACCTGGTGAAGTGGATCAAATATGGGCTGAAGCCTATAGCTTCTATCTGTTAGGACAAGAATTAAGGCTATCTCCTGAAGCTGAAAAACTAGCTAAAATTGAACAGGATAGCCGCCTTGAAGAAGATCCTAGAAAAGATATGATTATAGAATTTCTACTTCAAGAAGTACCTAAGAATTGGGCTGATATGTCAATTGAAGCTAGAAGAATGTTCTTAGATAATCCTGAAGCTATAGATGAAGAACTTATTAAGAGGGATAGAGTTTGCGCTTCAGAAATAAATTGTGAACTATTTGGCTATCCTAAAACTTCAATGGATAGAAGGACGGCTGGTGATATTAACAGGCTACTAGATTCTATACCAGGGCTTAAAAAGTCAAAAAATCATATACGTTTTGGGGCTGATTATGGGGCTGTTAGAGGCTATTATATTGAACCTGAATTCTATAAAAACGTGTAACCAACAAAAAAATTATTGGTTACAAGTAACCAATGTAACCATTAAATCATTGATCTTTTTGTAACCAATAATGGTTACAGTGTAACCAATGAAAAAATTGTTTTGGTTACAGAAAAATATAGGTAATTACTAATAAAACTACTATTTGTAACCAATGTAACCATTAAAAATTTAAAAAATATTTAAAGGATTATTAGAAAGAGAAATAGAGAAAATACGGGAAAAAGCGTTTAAATAACACTATTTATTTTGTATTTCCAATAACCTTTTTGGCTTAATGGTTACATGGTTACTTGGTTACAAAGTGGCTTTTTTGAAGGTATGTAATGACAAAAGAAAAAGAACAGAAAATCAAACAAAAGTTAATCGAAATGAATAACTGGAATGATGTTGAACCTGAAGATTTAGATATAGAAATGAAAAATGGAAAACTAGTTTGTAGATTTAAAAAACCAGTTGAATTAACTTTTATATCTGCTGAAGGTGAGTAATGACTGAAAAAAAACTAGAAGAAAAGCTAGTTCAGGCGGTGAAAAATAGAGGTGGTATAGCTTATAAGTTTACTAGTCCTGGGCGGGCTGGTGTTCCTGATAGGATTGTAATTTTACCAGGAAATAAAATAGGCTTCATTGAAGTTAAAAAGCCTGGTAAAGGTAAGTTAAGAAAAATTCAGAAACAGGAATTAAAGAAGCTTACCGCTTTAAGGTGTAAGTGTTATGTACTAAATGATCCTAACGATATTCAAAGTATTCTGTGTGATATTAATGTTGGTGAATTTGGTGATTTTCCGCAGTGGGCTTTTCTAGAAAGCTGAAGATATGGATAAAGAAAATGATCTTTAAACCTCATCCTTATCAAAATTATTGTATTAACAGAATTATCAATGAAGATCATTTAGGTTTATTTCTAAACATGGGTTTAGGTAAAACTGTAATCACTCTAACAGCGTTAAATGAATTGATCTTTTATAAACACGCTGTAAATAGAGTTCTTGTAATAGCACCTAAGAAAGTAGCTGAAACTACATGGACGGCTGAAGCTTTAAAATGGGAACATTTAAAAAGCCTGAAGTTTTCTAAAATCTTAGGTACTCAAGCTAAAAGAAAGAAAGCTGTAGAAGCTGAAGCTGATGTTTATATTATTAACCGTGAAAATGTAGCGTGGTTGGTAGACAATTTCAAAAGTAATTGGAAATGGGATTGTGTAGTGATAGATGAACTTTCGAGTTTTAAAAATCATTCAGCTAAACGCTTCAAGAAGTTAAAACAGGTATTACCACATATTAACAGATTATACGGTTTAACTGGTACACCAGCTTCTAACGGTTTAATAGATTTATGGGCGCAGTTATATCTTTTAGATCAAGGTAAAAGGCTAGGTAAAACAGTAACTTCTTACAGAAATGAATATTTTACCCCTGATAAAAGAAACGCCTATACAGTTTTTACCTATAAGCTGAAAAAAGGGGCTGAAAAAAGAATTAGAAACAGAATTGAAGATATTTGTGTTTCTATTGATTCAAGTGATTATGTAACTTTACCTGATAGGGTTGAAATGAAAACAGTAATTAAGCTAGATGATAAGGTTCTAAAACAATACCAGGAAATGGAGAAGGATATGTTGTTAGAACTCCCTGAAGGTGAAATTACCGCTGTTAACGCCGCCGCTGTTACTAATAAGCTTTTACAAATAGCTTCAGGTTGTATTTATGAAGAAAGTGGTTTATATCACGTTCTTCATGATAGTAAACTTGAAGCTTTAAAAGAAATAATAGAAGCGGCTGGTGATGAACCAGTATTAGTTTTCTATAATTTCAAGTTTGAAAAAGAAAGAATTCTAGATGAATTTAAAGAAGCTGTAGAACTTAAAGATGAAGCTACAGCTGTAGCGTGGAATGATAGAAGAATAAAGCTTTTACTGGCTCATCCCGCTTCAAGCGGTTATGGCTTAAACCTTCAGGCTGGTGGACACATTATTGTTTGGATCTCGCCTACATGGAATTTAGAACAATACCAACAGGCTAATGCTAGATTATTCAGACAAGGACAAAAAGAACCTGTAATTATACAACATATTCTAGCTGAAGGTACTATTGATAATCATGTTATGAATGTTCTAGAAGGTAAAGATAAAGAACAGGCTTCTTTATTGAAAGCTTTAGAAGCTAAATTAAAAGAACTAAAAGAAAATGGCTGAACAAGAATATATGAAAGCTGAAGTTATTACAGTTAAAACAAGAAAAGTTTTAGAAGAAGTTCAGGAACCTAATGGCTGGACTTATCAAAAGGCTGAAATAACTTTTGATGATCCTGAAACAGGTGAAGAAAGAAAACAGATTTTAGAACAATACTATTTAACAATAGAACTAGATAAAGAATAAAAATGTTATATGAAGAAGCTTGGGAAATAGCATTTAAGGATTATGATTCAAAACAAGAACCACGTAGAGTAAGAAAAATATTTGATTTAAATTCTGAATACAATAAATGTTTACGTAAATATAGTGATCTATGTGAAGAATATGAAATTGATTTAGATAAAGAACTAACTGATTTAGGTTTTACTATTAAAATAACTTACCAGCATTCAAGTTCTAATACACCACAATTCACTGATTATTATTGTAATGATAAAGGTGATTGTATTGAGATAAATCAAGCTGGTTCTTTAGTAGTTACTTTTAACGATCTTAAAAAATCTTTTGAAAGTAACCAAATAGGTGAAGTAGAAAAACAGGCTTTAATTTGGATTAAAAGCCTATTAGATAAAGAAAATGAAGAAGATAACATTAAAGTTTGATAGTGAAGATAAGTTTAACCGCTTCAGGTTTATGTTAGAAACTGGTTGTTCAGTATTAACTAAACATTATGAAAAGAATAACCAGTTAGATCAAAGTTTAGGGGTTAGACAACATTATGCTGAAGTATGGCAACAAATAGAGGAACAGAAAAATGTGGCTGAATGAAAATATCCATATTTATAGAGGTTCAGGGATATTCTGTTTTAACTGCCTTGATGGAACTGAATATATACACGAAAGTAAGTATAAATTAGTTTGTCCTGTATGTGGTGATGTTTTTGAACTTGAACCTTCTTTATGGAATTTAGTTCAGGACTACAGATTAGAAAAAGGTTTGAGTATGGCTAAACTAGCACGCCTTGCTGGTGTAAGTCGTTCAACGGTTTATAACATTGAAAACAAGTATGTAATACCTAAGAAGAAAACAGTTCTTAGACTGGCTGAAGTTTTAGGGGCTGATAAAGATGTTTTCTTAGATAAGTTAGAAGAAATAAGAAAAGCTAATGCAAAATAACATAATTTATAACCAGCGGTTTAATAAAGCCGCTAATGATATTGAAACTATTATTACTGAATTCAGAAAACTGATTAACCAGGATGAAACAACTCCTGATGATCTAATAAGAATTCAGCTGTTAAAGAATGAACTAAGAACAGCTACTAATTCACTTCTTGAAGAAGTTGAAGATACAGATAAGTGTAAGGTAACTATTTTTACTGAACTTAATAGAAGTGATATTGAAGCTTTAAAAAGTATTACTATTGATGTTTCAGCTTTAGATGTTTACAAAGAATTATCTATAAAACTTGATGAAGAAGAAACAGGAAAAGAATTAGTAAACCAGTTTGTTAGTTTATTAAAAGAATTGAAAGAGTATTCAGAATAATGATAGTTATTAGAAATATGACTTTAAAGCGGCTGGTTACTGATGGTAGTAGAATTCCTATGAATTTTGATTCAATGAGTAAGGCTAATTTATGGCTAAACCGTATAGGTGATCCTAACTATTTAATGCCTGTTAAGGTTGAAGCTGCCTTATTTACGCCTGAAGAAGAAAAACAATTATTGAAAATTAACTTTCAAAAAGAGGTTTAAATAATGGATTGGGCTGAATATGAAGAAGCTAAACGCTGTAGGGGTTTAGATCAAGATTTAGATCCTGTTGAAGAACCAGTAAGTGAAGTAGAAAAACAAAATTATTATAACCGTAATGGTATTGAAGCTAAAGATATAATCAGGGCTATTTATCAGTATTATGGTTCAGATTTATCAAGTTGGGAAGCCGCCTGTATTTATAACATAATTAAATATTTAATGAGATATAAATATAAAGGTAATGCTAAAAAAGATTTAGATAAATTAATAGTTAATGTTAATTGGCTGAAGAAAGAGATATAAGAATGAATACCCTTAATGAAATTGTACTTTTACTAAGTGGTTTATTACTACTTGGTGGAATAGGTGTATTACTTTCAGTTGTTTATGAGTATAGAAAATTTACCCTCAAGAAACTTAAAACTCAAGAAAAACTAATAATAGCTGAAATTAAAAAAAGAAAACAAGAAAATGTTCAATCCCTCTATTTTAGTGAAACTTATAATAATGACCTAGACACTTTACTAAAAACTTTAGAAGGTGAACATGGAGTTAGATATTAAGAAAAAATGGTTGTGGAGATACCGTGAAGCAATGTTCAGGGCTGAAAGTTTATGGCGACAAGCTGAAGAATGGCAAAGTTCAATTTATACACCTTCTTGTAAAGTGTTAGATGGAATGCCAAAAAGTCCTGGTTTTAGTAATAATAATGAAAAGAACATAGTAAAACATTTAGAACTAATTGATGAAGCTACACAAGCTACAGCTTTAGCTAAAGCTATTAGAAAAGAGATCACAACAGCTATAGAAGCTATTGATTGTAGTTTAGGTGTTAGAGTTCTAACATTAAGGTATGTAGAAGGTTTTAGCTGGAAAGAAATACAAAGTACTTTAAATTACAGTAAAACTCATACTAGAAACTTACATGATAAGGCTATATCTCAATTAAAGATAGAACCAAATAGTTCTAAATAGGGCTAAACTGACCTAAGTAGTTAAGAAAAGTCCTTGTGTTAACGCTTATAATATATGTGGGGAATTATTATAAGTACAAGTTAATGATTGAGGGGTTTTCTTATTTAATTATCTTACCGCCTGTAACAGGGCGGTTTTTTTATTTCTCAAAACGGTAAAGTTCAGCACATAAGAAGCTTATTCCCCCTGAAACAAATTGTTTTTGCTTTTTAAGTGCTGAATTCTTTTTATGTGTTGAATTTTACCGTTTTACTGGTTAGAGGGGAGTTTATGATATCCATACCTTTTCCTGGTAGTAAGCGGTATAGCTATAAACAAGTAAAAGAAATAGTTCAAGCTGGAGATTATGAAGAAGTATTTGAACCTTTTGGTGGTTCCTGTGTTCTTTCTGTAAATTTATATAACGATCAATTAGTAAAAAGAGCGGTTGTAAATGATTATGACCGCTTTTTTGATTTATATCCTGAATACTTAGACTTGAAGGATAAAGTAGTTCAAGAAGGCTTAAAAAGAGGTTTAAGAAGAACTACTTATAACAAAAAGTATGGGGTTATTCAGTTTGAATTAGATGGTACCAGGACACCAGCTAAATCAGATATTTTAAGTGATGAACATAAACAGATACTTCAGGATATTATTTCAGAATATGTACCTGAAAAATATTGGAGATATTTTGCTTATGGTAGTAATTTTACTTTTTCAGCTAGAAGCTGTAGTGATAACTTAAAGCTTCAGGACTTTATAAAGTTTGATAGATATTTAGCTAGTGATAAACAGCGTAATTATTTAAAGGTTCTAGAACAGGTTCAGTTAGAGCATTTAGACTGGCTGGACTTTTTAAATAAACATGAAGAAAGTATTAGAAATTCTAAAAGTTTATTGATCTTAGATCCGCCTTATATTGGTACTTATCAAAAACAGTATAAAGGACAATTTACTGAAGAAGAAACAATACAGCTAATTAATAAAGCTGTTGAACTGAATTGTGATTTTATCTTTTTTAATCACAATCAAGAACAAGTTGAAGAATGGTTAAAAGGTTTAAATTACACTATTCAATTTACTGGTAATCTCCGTAGTACAGCTAATAGAAACAGAAAAGACGTTATGGCTTATGTAATGAGGTAAGTTAATGGCTAAAAAAGTTAACGCTCAAAAGGTTGAAGCTAGGCGGCTTTTTGAGCAGGACGGCTTTAGCCTTAAAGAAATATCTGAAGAATTAGGTGTAAAGCTTAATACACTTAAAACATGGAAAAGAAGAGATAGTTGGGCTAAAAAAGAATCTGAAACTCGAAAAGGTTCAAAAAACAAGTTAAGAAACAAGGGTTCAAAAGTTTCAAAAAGAGGTTCAAATCCTAATAGTAGAGATAATCTTAAACCAACTAAACAAGGTGAACAAAGAAATTTAAAACATGGATTGTTTTCAAAGTACCTTAATCCTCAAGCTAAAGAAATTTATGAAGAAATAAAAGATTTAGATAATATTGATAGCCTGAAAGAAACTATTCAAATTAAATTAGCTAATTATACAGCCGCTCAACAGCTTCAAGATTATGAGAATCCTAAGTTACTTGATTCTGATTCTAAAGCTTTTAGTAGTATTAATTCTTCAATATCTAGTTATGAAAATTTATCTTTAATCAATGAAAGAAGAAAAGCTTTAGAATTAGAAAACGCTTTAAAACAAAAAGAGTTAGAAAGAATAGAAGCTGAAGAAGAAAGCCGCAATGTTATCCCTTATAGAGGTTTACCTATTGATGTAATAGCTCCTGTATTTACCAGGTTACATTTTGATGTTAGATCAAGAAACTATAGGGAGTTTGTTTTACCTGGTGGACGTGGTTCTACTAAATCTAGTTTTATATCTTTAGAAATAATAAACCTGATAGAACAGAATAAAGACTTTCACGCTTTAGTTTGTAGGCAGAT
>CANRHC010000052.1 GCA_947630305.1 uncultured Bacilli bacterium | reverse complement strand
GAAGCCGCCGCTTTTACTGAAAAAGAAGTTGAAGAATTTGAAAAGAACCGAGTAGCTTCAGGTTTAATTACAACCGCCTTAATCGGTCCAGTAGGCGGCTTATTAGTAGGATTAAATAAGAAGAAGAAAAAGAGAAATAAATATCATACTTTCCTAAGTATTGTTTATGAAGATAAAGCTGGTAATGAAAACACTATTGTTTTTAGAACCCCTTCAGAATCAAATACAGGTTTATTCTTTAACAAATTTTTAAACGCTTTAAAGCCTAATTTACCAACTGAAGAAATTTCAGCAAATGGAAAAATAGAGCTTTAAAGCTTTTATTCTAGAAAGTCTTTTAACTATGCTTAAGTGTGTTGTATATGCTAGATATTCTAGTGATAAACAAAATGAAAAGTCAATTGAAGATCAGATAAAAGCTTGTGAAGAATACGCTAAAGAAAACGGTTTTACAATTATAAACACTTACATTGATAAAGCTAAAAGTGGTAAAACCGATAAACGCCCCGGTTTCCAGCAAATGATAACCGATTCTAAGAAGAAACAGTTTAAATACGTTTTATGTTGGAAATTTGATAGAATTAGCAGAAATACACGAGATTATTATTACTATGAAAAGATACTGTTTGACAACGGCGTAAACATTGTTTCGATTAATGAAATGATAAATGATCCTCAAGCCGCCCCTATAGTCAAAGCGGTTAATTTAGGTCTAGCAGAAAGTTTTAACGTTACACTAGCCATTAATGTTAATAGAGGTATGAGATCAAACGCTAAGAAGTGTAAATCAAACGGTTCTTTACCTATTGGTTATCAATCGGATAAAGAAGGTAATATAAGTATAGACCCCAAAACAGCCCCTTACATTCAAGAAGTGTTTACCTTATTCTTAAGCGGTTATTCCTATTCCGACATTGTTAATCACTTAAATAACGAGGGGGCTAGAACCAAAAAAGGCGGTTTATTTAATGTTGACGGGGTTAAACGAATTTTAAGTAATCCTCGTTATTCAGGAGTTTATCAGTTTCAAGATATTATAATTGACGGCGGTATGCCCCAAATCGTTGAAAAAGAAGTTTTTTTAAAAGTTCAGGATAAAATGAAAAATTATAAACGCCCACATAATAATAAAGAAAGACAAGAACGGTATATATTAAGGAACAAATTATATTGTCATAATTGTAATGAACCAATGAAAATTAGCTGTGGTACTTCTAAAACTGGTGAATTGTACAGGTATTACAAGTGTAGTTGTCAATCTGTTAGAAAAGATTACATAGAACCGCTAGTAATAGACTTAACTAAGAAGTACATTTTAACGGATGAAAACATTCAAATAATAGCTGATTACATTATGGATCTTCAGAAAGAACTTAAGGAAAATTCCAAAGAGGTATCATTAAAGAATGAATTAAAAGAGATTAATAAGAAAATTGATAATGTTTGTGATTTATTCTTAAATGGTTTAGATAGTCCAGCTATGCGTGAAAAGTTAGAAAAGCTAGAAAACGATAAAAAACAGCTTGAAATAAAACTAGCCTTAGAAGAAGCTTATAATAACGATGTTTCTAGAGATAGCTTAATTTGGTATCTAAACCGCTTTAAAGATATGAAAGAAGGGGATAAAGAACTTGAAGAACTTCTTGTTGACGATTTAATCATGTATGTTTATCTTGAAGAAAATGGTATTTGGATTCAATATAAATACGCCGAGAAACAAAAAGACACTCAAGTTCTTAGTTTAAAAGAACTTGAGTGTTCGATTAATTCTCATTTGGTGAACCTAAAGAGTGTTCACTCGAACATCTCAATAAGCAACGTTCAAGATTATATTATATTAAACGTTAAAATGCAAGTAAAAATTTCAAAAAATAAGAAGAATTTTTAAATTTTTTAATTCGCTATAAGCGAATTAAGATTTATTATTATACAGAGCTTAAGTTAAAATTGCAAGTACTTTTTAAAAAATTTTATTTTTTTTCTTAAAATAAATATAATACTTAAACGTTGAATATAATAATTAAATGTTGTATAATCGTTTTATGAACAAGATACAATACTTACGAGTTGAACAAGGTCTAAGTAAAAGAGCTTTAGCTAGAAAAGCTGGTATCTCTGATAATGTAGTAAGAAGGCTTGAGAAAGGAGAAGCCTACAGTAATGTTACAATAGGTACTTTTAATAAAATAGCTAAAGCTTTAAATGTTGACTTATTTGAATTAATTGAACCTGAATTACTGAATTAATTTTCAGTAATTTTTTTTAAAATTAGTGCGCTTTAAACGTTGTATTTAATACCTAAACGTGGTATAATATATTTAGAAGTTAAGAAAGAGGTGAAAACATGAAATACACATACGGAATGAAATTAAGAGGATTTTCAATCGGTTGTCAACCTATGAACGGTTTTGTTGAAAGAAAAGAAGATACCAGCGGTAAATATCACGACTTACTAATTTATGATAGAGAATTAACTCAAGAAGAATTAAACAGATACGATTTAGATTTAATAGAAAGCGAAAATAAAATGAAAGAAACAAAAGCTACTGTAATTCCAATGATTGAACAACTTGAAAGTTTATTTTCAAAATTAAATGATAAGTTCTTTGAAGGAAAACTTGAAACACCAGTTATAACAATAGCACCTGATACCTGTAGAGCTTATGGTTGGTTTACAACATGGAGAGCATGGAAAGAAACAGATAATGAAGATTCTGAAGGCTACTATGAAATAAACGTTACTTGTGATTACTTAAATAGAACACCAGTTGAAATAGCTTCAACTCTACTTCATGAAATGGTTCATCTCTATTGTCAAATGAACGGTATCAAAGATACTTCAAGAGCTGGTAATTATCACAATAAGAACTTTAAAACAGCGGCTGAAGAACATGGTTTAATTTGTGAAAAAGTACCAAAAAGCGGCTTTGGTTGTACTGAACCTACACCAAAAACCGCTGAGTATCTAGAATCATTAAACCTTAAATTTGATTTATACAGACCTACACCAGAACCTGAACAGAAAGTAGTTAAAAGATCAAGTTCTAGAAAGTATGTATGCCCTGTATGCGGTTCAATAATTAGAGCTACAAAACCTGTTAGAGTTATCTGTTATGATTGCGGCGTTGAATACGAAGAAGTTGTTTAAAAGACAACTTCTATTTTTTTTGCCTGATAACTCTAAAAGTTTTGAACAACTACTAAAAATATAAGTCTAATAATTATATCATAAGATTAACTACAACCTGTAGTGCTACCACAATCGTTACAGGTCTTACATACACCAGTTTTAACTAAATTACTACTACCACAATTAGGGCAGGTTTCACCATAAATTCTTTCAGGTTCTTCTTCTATTTCTTTAGGTTCTTTTATAAAAACCGGTTTATTAATCTCATCTTTAACTTGAACATAGTTGTAATTACCACATTCAATATCTATTATTTTACTGATTAAATCAGCTATAGAATCAACAAATTTAATATTAGGGTGTTTAGCTACAATACCAGCTGGTTCAAATTTATGCCCCCTTAACATTTTTGATATTTCTTGAGGCTCAATACCGAATTGAAGCATATATGAAATAGCCTTAGATAGAGCTGATAATAATCCTTTAATCGTTGTACCTTCTTTATCTGTTGAGATAAAGAGTTCAGCTAAATCACCGTTATCATAATAACCTACAGTAATATATAGGTTTAAGCTTTCTATCTGAACTACATGAGTTCTACTATTCCTAATTGGACTTGGTTTTATTCTTTCAGGTATAGCCCTTGTTTTGGTTTCTTCTATTTCTTCTTCTTTATCATCTTCATCTATAGAGGTATTAAGCGGTTGAGAAGCTTTACAACCATCACGATAAACCGTAATAGCTTTTACACCTAATTTATAAGCTAAATCGTTAATAGCCATTATATCTTCAACAGTCGCTGAATTAGGTAAATTAATCGTTTTACTAACAGCCCCCGAAATTAAAGGCGTTACAGCCGCTACCATTTTTACATGAGCTTCAGGGCTTACTTCATTTGCTGTTTCTAAAACCTTTTGGTCGTGTTCAGTTAATTCAGGACAGCCTTGATAAGTATTGTTTTCGTTAAAGTAGTTTTCAATATCTTGTAATTTTAATATTGGATAAGATTTACTACTAAGATATTCATCAGCTAAAGGATTAATAATCTCCATTGTAGTACCATCTGAACACTTCTTATAAACCTTATGTGAAAAGAAAGGTTCAATAGACGTAGCCCCACAATCCATAGCAAAAGAAATTGTTCCTGTTGGAGCTATACAACTAACTTGGGAATTTCTAAAACCATATCGTTGTCCGTCATTAAAAGCTCTACACCATACTTTATTTAAACATTCGCTTAAATCTTTAGGTACTTTCTCTCGGTCTACTTTTAACGGTTGAATATTTAAAAACCCGTTATCAATACACTTTGAATACGGCGGGCATCCAGCTACAATAGCATGATTACAGATTACATCTAACATACTTGTTTTATTATATTCATACTTTTCAAACGGTCCTATTTCTTTAGCCATTTTAGTAGAAACACAATAAGAGTAGCCCGTCATGATACCAGTTAAAGTAGCTGCTAAAGCCCTAGCTTCATCACTATCATAAGCTAATCCCATAGCTAAAAATAAAGAGGCGTAATTAGTTAATCCTAGCCCTGTTGGTCTATAAAGATAACTTCTTTCAGCTACAGCTTTAGTTGGATATTGCCCCCAGTGAATAGAAGCTTCAAGAACAAGTTGAACTAATCCGATAATATGTAAGAACGAATCAATATCAAAAGAACCATCTTTATTTAAGAATTTAAGAAGGTTAATACTAGCTAAATTACAAGCCGTATTATCTAAGAAAACAAACTCTGAACAAGGGTTAGAAGCTCTGATAATATCATCATTTAAACAGGTATTCCAAGCGTTTATTGTATCTGAAAACTGTAATCCGGGGTCTGCGCATTTCCACGCCGCTTCATTGATTTTTTTCCATAAGTCATAAGCTTTAACCGTTTTATTAACTTCAGGATCTGTTAAGCCATAGAGGGTATAATCAGCTTCAGGATCATTTTTCTTTGTCATGAACTCGTGATCTACTCTAACAGAGTTGTTTGAGTTTTGCCCTGAAACAGTTTTATAAGCTTCACCGTTCATACTTGTATCATAACCGGCTTTTCCTAAAGCTCTAACTTTATCTTCTTCTAAGGCTTTCCATTCAACAAAATCTTCAATTTCAGGGTGATTAACGTCAAGAACAACCATTTTAGCCGCCCGTCTTGTTGTACCTCCTGATTTAATAGCCCCGGCGTTTCTATCTAAACCTAGTAGAAAAGACATTACCCCGCTAGATTTACCGCCTGAACTAAGTCTTTCACCTTCAGCCCTGATATTTGAAAAATTCGTTCCTACACCAGAGCCGCCTTTAAATAATTTTGTTTCAATAGCGTAATGGTCTGAAATAGATTCAGTACCTAATAATTTATCTTTTATAGGAATAATAAAACAAGCTGAACTTTGGCTTCTTGTATATCTATCTTTTGATCTAACTACTTTATTTTTATCAGGATCATAATAATAAGTATAGTCGTGATCCGCTTCTATTCCGTATTTCTTTAAACCGCTGTTAAACCATTGAGGGCTGTTAGGAGCCCATATTTGGCTAATAATAGTGTATGCTAATTCATCATATATAATAGAAGCTTCTTCATCCGTTTTGACTAATCCTTCATCTTTTAGAGCTTCTGTCCAAAACCAACACATTCTATCTACAACTTGTTTTAAAGAAGTTTCAGGAACAGCTCTATAGAAGTATTTACTAGCTATAATGTTACAAGCGTTTTCTGAATAAAAATCCGGGAACTCAGCCCCTTTACATTCATAGATAACTTCACCAGTTTGAAAATTATGTAGCGTAATATCTCTTTTAATCCAGTTGAACAGCTCAAAGACGGACTGCCCGTCTTTAAGCCCTTTTGTATATTGTCTTTTAATAATGCTTTCCATATTAATTCATAACCCTATCAGCCGGGTAGAGCTGAACATGAACAAATAAATTACTGTAATACTTTAATGTACCTAAACCAACTTGTTGAGCGCAGTAGGCTATTTCATCTACCATAGCTCTAGACATACCGGGAGTATATAAGTCGCAAGCATCCCCGCTCATATGTAAACTATCAGGAACGCCGCCTACTCTGTTATTTTGTGTTTTACAACGATAACCTGAAGTGATTACAAGAGGCATATCTTTTTTAGCTCTTTCACTCAATAAATTCCTAAGTTTTTGAACCTTAACTTTCAATTCAGGTTTAA
Source organism: uncultured Bacilli bacterium (assembly GCA_947630305.1). Taxonomy (GTDB): domain Bacteria; phylum Bacillota_I; class Bacilli_A; order RF39; family UBA660; genus Ventrenecus. Next base: position 3,789 of record CANRHC010000052.1, on the reverse strand, counting down.
CATCACCACCACAACCACAAGCGCATTTAAATTCATCTTCTGTAAAGTTAACTAAAGTTGTTTCTGTAGTTGGTGTAGCTTGAGTGTTAAAGAGTTTAGCATAGGTTTTTTCGCCTACAATTCCATCAACCTCTAAACCGTTTTTAGCCTGAAAATCTTTTACACTGCCCATAGTTCCATAGCCGGCTATACCGTCAATATCACAAGGAGAACCTACTTCACACAATCTAGTTTGATATTGTCTTATCTGTTGTTCAGCGTGGGCTTGAGTAACAGGACCCCATATTCCATCTACTGTTATGTTGTATTGTCTTTGAGCGTTTATTAAACAGGATTTCGTTTCTGAACCCCAAATACCATCTATTGTCGGTGCGCCGTAATTACAGATATTTAAGAGATATTGAATATTATCAACGCCCCAGTTAAAACCGCTGTTGGTTATTGTATTATCAGCTTGAGGCGTTCCTGCTGGTACAGAATTAACTGGTGTTGAACTTGTTTCACCTATAGCGTTATAGCTTTCACCAGCAAAATCCAATAAACCGTAAGCTATAGAATGCCCAAATAGTCTCGTATTGTTTCTGATTAAATCTAAATCAGCTTTAATAGAACCTATCTCCATAATTACAGCCGGCATATTAGTAGCTCTAACTTCATATAAATCAGGTCTATTAGCGTTTCCTCTATCATTTAAGTTAGGTATTCTAAGTTTCATAGAAGCTCTGATAGCTTCAGCCATTCCTACACCACCAGTAGAGCCGGGATAAACTAAAGGAAAAATTCCTGAAGGTGCTTGATCGTAATCTAAATGAACAGATATATAATGAGTACAGCCGTTCCTATTTGCTTCTTCAACACACCTAATCATATTTTTATTGTTATCAGGGTAATCTGTTAAATAGTTCTTGTTGTTTGAATCGAAAACTTCTAATATACCAGCTACAACTTCTTTAGCTAAAGCGGCTTCTGTATAACCGCCGTAAGTACAACCGGTATCCCAAGAGCCGTCCGTACTTAATCCATGCCCTATCGCTATATATGGTTTAAAAGCCATTGTTATCTCCTTAAAGAAAAAAAGAGCCGCCTTTTACAGCGACCCTAAAAACACGTTTAGTCTAACGTAACTGAATCAGAGTTAGGCTCTGAATAATTCATAGCCCTATTACTATCACTGATACCTTTAGTTGTAGGATCAATAATGATACCTAAGTTAAAGAGTAAGTCAATAAACATTGTTACATATTGTGTTGTTTGGTCTTGACTTATAGGCGGTACTATATCGAAACAACCAAGAACTAAATAAACGAAAGTAACTACACCAACTAATAAAGTAGTTAAAGTGTATTTGTTTTTTAAACGTAAAATCCAATTAATCTTCATTATTACCCCCATTAATTGTTATATCTTTATAATGATTAAGCTTTATCAATGCTTCTTGATGTTGGTCTAAACGCTTTTCGTGATCGTTCAAAGTTTCTTTTACTTCTTTTTCCATTCTTTCTATATACTTATTTAAGTTGTCTATTGCTAAAGTGCATTTAATTAAATTCTCGTTAAATTGAGTATATATAGCGTTTTGTTTATCTGAGTGGTCTGTAAAGTATTTGAGTAAAGCAAAAATTGCGGCTAAACCGACAACAACAGCACCGATAATTTCTATTTGGCTTAAAGATTCCATAAAGCCCCCAAAAAAATAAGGAACTGTTTCAATTATTCTTGAGCGAGTTCCTCTAAATCCAAATCGATTAAAACCTGTTTTACTTTATCTTTTAAAAGTGCTGGTACATTTTTAAAAGATTTTTTACCGTTAATAATCAAAGTAGCATAGACTTCAGCCATGATCTCACCCCATTTCTTCAATAAGTTCTTCAACTTGTTTACGAATTTTTTCAGGAACATCTTCTAACCTTTTCTTACCGCTTTTAATCAATTCAGCATAAATTTGAGCCATTTTAACACCTCCTATAGTTGCATTTCATATAAATCACATAAACCTAACATAAGAGTTTCATTAGCTTCTTTGAGCTGTTTTAGTTGGTCTACAACATAGTTATCATTTAAAACTTTACATTCTTCATATTCCCAGCCATCAAAAGTAGGATCTTCTTCATGAACCTCTTTAATATTTTTCCTGATATAGGTGTAGTATTGGCTAGATTCCGTATCTATTTCTTTTGGTTTAACCGAACCTCTAACCTTTTCAAATTCGTACATAATTCCTCCTGATTTTGAGAAATAAAAAAAGCCCTTAATTAGGACTTGTTTTTTGTTTATTTTTAATTCTATCCCGGCGGGCTACTTTCTTTCTTAACCGCCGTTTATTGACTTTAGGTTTAATTTCTTTCTGATACCATTTATAAACGTTAGCGTGTTTAGTCCAGCCTAAGTAAGATAACATGCTTTGAGCATCATGAGCGTTAACGCCTTTACCAGTACCTTCATTATATTCACGCCGTTTTTGGTCTAACCTATTCGCTTTTCTTCTTATAGTTCTAAGATTACTCTTTCTTAAAATCGTTTTGCCCCTGAAGAAGCGAAAGCCCATAAAATCAATATCACGTCCGTTCTTATTATCTTTATCAACAAATCGATAGAGCTGCCAATTAGCTTTTAGCTCTAAGTCTAATTTATCGTTTAAGAACTTTTCTAGTTCTTTAGCGTTCTTTCTTAAACGCCTTTTGTTGGTATCTAATAAAACTATATCATCCATATACCTAATATAGTGTTTGACGTGTAACTGTTCTTTTATGAAATGATCAAATTCAGTTAGGTAAAAATTAGCAAACCATTGACTAGTATAAAACCCTTTAGGTATTCCTTTATTAGGTTCTTCTTCAAAACTGTCAATTAATTTAAATAGTAAATCTAAGAACTCATTATCAGTAATTTTACGCTGAAACTTATTCTTTAAAATAGAATGATTTATTGAATCGTAAAAGTGTTTTATATCACACTTGAACACATAAAAGCGTTTATTACCATAAGTTCTAATCCACTTTTCTAACTGTTTCTTAGCTATATGAACCCCTCTACCCGGTATTGAACCGTAAGCGTGTTCGTACAAGCTTTTCATTATAATAGGCTTTATTTGTGAAACAATTAAATGGTGAATTATTTGGTCAGGATAAAAGAGCGGCGTTACAATTGTTCTATCCTTCTTTAACGTTCCCTCGTTAATATGAACTGTTTTATATTTTTTAAACGTAAAATTTGAATCAGACAAAATAGTCAAAACTTTTCTAGCGTATTCTTCTTTATTTTCAATAACACGCTTAACAGGTCTTTTATGCCTTTTACCTTTAGAAGCTGTCATAATACATTCTTCAACTAAGTCATTATCAAAAATTTTACTAAACAGGTTTTTATATGTTTTCAAAATTTCTTATCTCCTATAAGGCTTTCAGGAAAAATACCCTACTAACCCTACCCTGTTACGGATTTATTTTTAGCAAGTGCTAAGGATCGTAGCGTACATTAAGAACCGATAAGGGATTGCACCATTTTATAATTGGATAATTAAGGGCAGCACCGATATTATCATTAGTATTAGAAGCATCGTTATTGATGTTACGACCAGCAACACCATAGTTATTGCCACGCTGCGAAACGTATTCTACAACCCTGAAGAATAGTAACATGATTTTATAACTAAATTATTAGTTTTATGTAAAAATTAGCATACCAGTTTTCAGGGGGGTAAACCCCCCTAACCCCCTAAGCAGGCGGTATGAAAGAAAGGGCAGCACCGATATAATCATCAGGAGAAGAAGCAGCGAAATCGAAGAGACG
>CANRHC010000051.1 GCA_947630305.1 uncultured Bacilli bacterium | reverse complement strand
GTATGGTGTTTAAACATTCTGTTGTATATCTACAAATAGCCCTGAAACATTTAGGCTTTTCTACTTCATTAATCATTTTGAATATTTATTTCCCCAAATTTTGAATCAAAATATCTTTTAGCTAATTTTGGATATCTACTTTCAAATTCCTTCAGAATTTTAAATGAAGGAGCTGTTTTATTTTTTCTGATACTATTATCTTTTTCACAAAATTCCCTGAAACTTAACTTTTTAAAAAATTGTGGCTGGTTACAATAACGAGCTACAGCTATATATAAATTTTTCCATTCTGAATTTTTCCAAGGTTTTTCAGTTGGTGAATGGTACCTCATTATGTAAGGTAAACATTCATATTCTTTTAAAAGATTAATTCTTTCAAACATTGAAATAACATCATGAATATCAGTTCCTTCAAAACCAACTAACACATAAAACTTAGGAATTTTATTAGTGTATTTTCTAATTAGTTGAATTTTTTTCTTAATCATTGGATAATCTCTTATACTGTCAAAAGCAAAAATTAAATCTCCAACAATTTTTGAACTGAATAGCTCTTTACAACTTTTATCAGTTAGAAGCCTTATATCTAAACCTTGTTTGAAAACAAAACCTTTACCTGAATTCTTCAGTTCTTTTAGAAGTTCTTCAGAATTTTTAAAACCTAAGAAATTATCATCAAGTAAAATAATTTTTCTTTTAGATTGATCTAAAAACTCATTTAGAGGACTAGCTTTAAATACTTTTGAATATTTTTGATTAACACAAAATTTACATTGTCTGAAACAGCCACGTGTTAGAAATCCTAAAGAAAAATCAATATTAAAGAAGTCTTTATATAGATCATAATTAGGCATTGTGTGTTCAATTTCATACGGTAAAGGTTCAGCTTTATCAAAATAAAAACCAGTACCACCTACAATTACATTAGGTTGTTTTAAAACTTCTTCAGGGATATAGGTATCAGTGAAAACTTTAGAAATAAATACTTTTTCGTATTTATCTATTTCTTTATAGTCTGTAACAAGTTCAGAATCTTTATAGTAGCCAGCCAATTTCATACAAGCTAAATTAGGAAAATGTTGTTTTTTCTTTTTGTCTAAGAATTCAGCATCAACAATCCCAATCATTATTATTCTTAATTTGAAAATTTACTTTCAATCAAATAAACATTTACCATCTAAAGTAGGACAACTTAAACAATCTTCATGTTCAGCTTTACAAACTTTTATTTTCTTTTCCCAATAACGCCTTCTATCAGCTAAACGTTTTTCTTCTCTATGATCTTTTTGATAAGCTAATATTTTTTCTCTATGTGAATAGTAGTAATTCTTACTATAGTTTCTAGCGTATTCACGGCGTTGTTCTAAATGTTTGTAATAGTTTTTCCTGTTATATTTCTTAGTTATTTCAGGATGATCTTTTCTAAGTTGTCTTTGTTTTTCCATTAGTTCTTCATGATGATCTTTATTCCACTGTTTTATTTGTTTGGCTTGAGCTATTTTTCTACAAGTATCACTACAGTATTTAGCCCTACTTGAAGAAGGATGAAATTCATCACCACAAATTTCACACTTAATTAAGCGTGAACTTCTTTCTTCAGAATAGGCTTTGTAGCATTCATCACAACAAAACAGCCACCAGTAAAGATTAGTTTCATACTCTTTACCACACCATTTACAAGTTTTAATCATGATCGAACCTTAACTTTCAATTAAGTTCTAAAGAATAAAGAACTTCTTCAGAATCATCATTAATAACTACATTAGAATCTATTCTTTTAACAATACCAGCGGATATAGCAAAATTTAAAAGATAAGGTATGTTCTTCAACCAGTAAACTATTAAGCTTCTCCATTCAGGAATTTTATGGTGAATTCTTTGAGCTATAATAGTTAGAACTACTTCATAATTAGCAGCCCAAGTTCTTTTTTGAAGGTATGATTGAGGTAACAATTCATTGATAGCGTACCAATAGTTTTGATCTTTCGTTTTAAGATAGAAGCATCTTAATGAATTTAATAAATTAATAAAATTTTCTTTAAAGTATTCTTCAGGACTAAAACAATACCCATGATTTTCCATACCTTCGAACCATAAATCTGAATCTTCATATTCTGTACACTTAAGCCAATTAGTTTCTTCTCCATCAATGTTTAAAAAGTGTTGAACTTCAAAATTTTCAAGTTTAAATGGTTCTTTTACTAGCGTATGCATTGTACTTTCAGAATTAGCTGTAGTACCTACTTTATAAGTATCAAGCTGTTTCCAAAAGAAAAGCGGAGCTGTTATATCCATAATCAAGGGTAATTGTCTTAAAAACTTTCTATGTGAAGGACTATCACCGCCAACTAAGGTATTAGCTAAACCAAAATCTCTTTTACCAAAATCGAAAACTTCACGCTTATCAATATTTACTAAATCACTATCAGCCCTATCATAAGATTTAAAGGCATTTCTAATTCCAGCTGTAACAACATTGAATTGTTTAGCTGAAGGCGGTGTTAAATTATCTACTTTTATCATTCTTTTAATCTTTCATATAAAAATCACTGGTAAAACCAGCGGCGTTTAATGGTAAACCTTTAGCCCATTCTGTTTCTTCACACATAATAGAGATAGCCCTATTTAGTTCTTCTTCAGCTATATCTGAATCAACTTCAAGAATAGCTTCATCATGAACATGAAACTTTATAGTGAAACCAGCTTTATCAAGCCTTAATAAAGCTTCAGATAAACAATCTCTAGCTATAGCCTGAACTATGTTTTCTACCATTTTGCCACCATACATATAGATCACTTCTACTTTGTGGCTTGTCTGATTTAAACCTTCATATTCAAAAGAATCCCTACCAAAAGGATTAATTCCTAATTTTGCTTTAGGGTAATAAAGCTTTCTCCCTGAAGGTAAAGTTACAATTAAAGTATTGTTTTCAGCCTTAAAGCTTACTTTGTTATTAACGTTAAATTCAGTACCAGGCGTTCTAATAGCTTCTATAGAAGCTGTTTCACATTTCTGCCATAAGCTAACTATCTGTTGGCTTTTTTCACGCCACTGTTTAACTATTTTAGGTCTATCTTCTTCAGGTATAGCGTTATTAAAGTCCATACGAGCTATAGCGTTAGCACCGCCCTGATACCCTAAAGCCAATTCAGCTACTTTACCCTGCGCCCTTAAATTGTGTTCAGGAGCCTTCTTATCTAGAATCTTTTCAAGCGGTATATCAAACATTTGACTAGCTGAAACACAATAAATATCTTGATTATTAAGGAACGCTTGAACACGCCAGTTTTCACCGCTTAACCAGGCTATAACTCTAGCTTCAATAGCTGAATAATCAGCTACAGCAAAAGTTTTACCAGGACTAGGGATGAATACGGTTCTTATTAATTGTGAAGCTATATCACTTAAGTTATCTCCGTAAATCAGTTTTAAGCCTTCAAAATTTCTTGACTTTAAAAGATCACGAGCGCATGAAATAGTGCTGATATAGTTTCTAGGTAAATTCTGAACCTGAACACCCCTACCAGCCCATCTACCAGTTCTAGAACCGTAAAATTGAAGCATTCCCCTAATACGGTTATCACTACATACCATCCTGTTTAAGGACTTGTATTTCGCTAAACTGGTTTTATTAAATTCTTGTCTTAACTTAAGAACCGCTACAGCGTTAGGTAAATTGTTATCTTCACATTCTTTTATCAGGTCAGGAACTGTTTCTTTTCTGATACTTTTAACTTCATAGCCTAATTGACTAGAAAGCCATTTAGTTATTTGAATATTGCTTTTAGGATTTTCAACGCCTGAAAGAACGGTTATTTCATCTTTTAACCTTTTCTTTTCTTCAGCGTCTAAATCTAAAGCCGCCTGAACTAAATCGGTATCTATAAGAACGCCTGAACTCATTATTTTGTGATCTAACAAAAAGGCTTTTTTTTCTTTTAGTGGTATTTCAATATCTTTTAGCTTTTCTCTTATAGTGGCTTCAACTACCACGTCCTGCCTGTTATACTCAATAAATTTAGCCCATGCTTCAGGATCATCTTTAGGTTTAACCCTGGTTCTTTTATCTTTAGCTGTAGGCTTTCTAGGTTTACTAAAACGGTTTATTAATTGAGTTCCCGTCCTATCTTTTTGAGCTTCAACAGGTAAATCTAATAATTCAGCTGTTGTTTTCAGGCTACCCCCATAACCAGCATAAGAGCTTAAGAACATTGTGTCCTCCCACTGTTCAGGGGGTATAATTGGTTTATTAATGGATTGTAAATATCTGTTAATACACACCATTTCAAAAGAAGCGTTATATGCACTTTTTGTAACCGTATTGTCATATAACGCTTCTAATATTTTTGGAGGTATTTCATAGCCTGAAGCTAGATCAACAACTTCAACTGGTTGATTACCTAACTTATAAGCAAAAAGTAAAATTTCAAAATCATCACTTTCAGCATATTTATATAAACCTTCTTGTTTCAGATCCACGCTTGAAAAGGTTTCTATATCAATACTTAAGTTCATGATCTTAATTTAAAAAGGGACATCTTCACCATCAAAATCACTTGAAGTAGGTTTTATAGGTTCACCAGTTAATGGATCAATTTCAGGTTCATCAAATTCAATATTAGAAGTATCTATATCTTTAAAATCTTCTTCAGGAGTTGAAGCACCAGCCAGGCTTTCACCGTCTTTAGTTTTCCATACGCTATTAAGGTAAGTACCAATACCCTTCTTACCATAGTCATAGGCTTTAAAGGTTACATTGATAAAACCATAATCACCGCTCTTTAATTCTTCAGGACTTCCCTTGTGTCTATCTTCACCAACAATAACTCCTGGTTGTCTGTTCTTGTTATTTGAATTTAAACACCAGTGTCCTTCTTCTTCAGGTCTACCACTCTTATCACCATCATGAATAGTTACTGATAAATCTTCAGGCATTGTACCGCCCCATAATTTTGATTTACCTTCTTCTTTAGCCCTGTTTATATCAGCCTGAATTTTTTCAACTAGAGCTTTATTTTCTTTAGGTATTAAAGCTCTTAAGCTGTATTGAGGTTCATTATTATTAAATTGTGCTTTTTCAAACACGTTAACAAAACTTAAACGTACAGGACCATAACTGTTTTTAATTCCTTGTAATTTACTAGGCATATTTATCTCCTTAATTCTAGTTAAACTTAATATCTTTAAAATCTTCTAAAGCCGTATTGAAGTTACCTAGAGCTTCTCTAGGATCTTCTTCAGGAACTAAAGTTGGTTTTCCAGGCGGCTTTTCAACATAATCAGAAAGAAGTTCTTTAAATTTCTTCTTCCCCATTAACGTTTCAATTTTGGCTAGTGTCAGTGGCTTTTGTTCAAATAAAACTGAATGATCGTATCCGTTAGCTTGAGCTACTTCAAAAGCTTCTTCTTGATTAGTCCATGTTCTAGTACTTCTACCAGCCACAACTTTATAACCAGGAAAACTTTCACCTTCTAAACTATGAGCTAAAGCGTATTTCATTAAATCCTGTAAATAACCATCTAAACCTGAAAGCTTTTTTATTCTTTGAGCTATTTCTTCATTACTTAGAAGGTTAGGATTATCAGGTGTAAGATCAATATCATAGCGTTTACCGTATTCCCTACAGATTGTTTTAGCCCTACAAAATTTACACCAGCTACCTGATTTAATTTCTAAAGAGTTCTTAATAGCTTTATTAGCTTGAGGTTTTACAACTTCATCTAGCCACTTATATAGTTCAGCTTTAGTTGTATTCATTGAACTGAAGTTGTTTTTTCTAGGTTGAACTATATGAATAGTAACTTCATCAATGTTGTAAATTAGCCCATCAAGAAGCTTACAAGCCCCTAAAGCGTAAATCATTAATTGAGGATTGTTTTCAGCTTCAACAGCTACATTTTTACCGTATTTCAGATCCACAACATGTAAATGATTTTCATCAACTACAATACAGTCCGCTATACCGCCTGTATCAGGAGCTATAAAGCTTAAATCTAAATGAGTTTCAGTAAGAACCGTTGTTTCAGGAGATTTAATTAAAGAACGAATATATTCAATATATTCATCCGTATAATCCTCCATATCAGCTTGATAGTATTCTGAAGCTTTTACTTGATTGACTTCATCAGCTGATATTTCTTCTTGAAGTATTTGGTTTCTTAACTTCAATTCACCTAGCTTATGAGCTGTTGTACCTTCAGCGGCGTAAACACTTGTTGTATCAGGAAAATGTTCACTCATTTCAACTGAAGCAGGACAATTAATCCAGCGTTCAGCCGCTGAAGGAGCTAGTCTACTATGCGCCGCCATTTAGAACACCTTTAATTTTTTCTATAGCCGCTTCATAGTGGCTTTTATTTAGTTCAGGAACGCTATTAGCCCCAAAACTATTTAAAATTTTGATTAATTCTTTTGATTTACCACTATTGACTAAATCAGTAGCTAAATGGTGTAAACTATCTCCAAGATTAACAGCGGATTGTTTAGCTGGTTCAGGCGGTTTATCTAAATGAAGTTCTTCTTGTTTTACTTCTTGAGCTGGTTTAGTTTCTTCAGCTGGTTTACTGGTATCAACAGGACCAACAGGTTTAGTATCTATATCAGCTTCATCAAGAATAGCTTCTTGAACGATAGCCTGAACTTCAGGTAAATCATCCCTGTTACTTTCTAAAGCTACTTTAGTTTTAGTACCTTGAAGATCGCTATCATAAGTATCTATAGCTGAATTTAAGTTTTCACCATGATTAACAAGGTATTCCACCACGCCAAACTTTCTATGAGCTTCTACCATTTCTTGAAAATTTGGCTCCCCTATCCTGTAACAGATAGCGGTTAATTCATCTAAAGAAGCGTTTTTTATGATTAAATCCATAATTACCTTTCACGTGATATAATCACTTAAAGAACGGTTTACCAGTTTCTTGTTCATAGCGTTCTTGAATAGCTTTATCGGTTTTCATAACTTTAAGAATTCTAGAACCGATATCCCTAATAAATTGTTCAGGTATCTTATTAGGATCAATTACTGCTTCTTGAACCTGAAACTGGTTTTCTTTATTCTTTTTCATCTTTCTTGACTTCAACAATAATTCCAGCTAAAGCATCCCCTAAAGCTTCTTCTAAATCTTTAAGAGTTCCTGAAAGTTCATTTTCAACTTCAACAGTTGGTTCAACCTGAACTATCTTGTTTTCTTTAAGCTTTTTGAAGAATTCTTCAGCGTCCGATTTATTACCACAACCTTTTAATTCAATAATTGTTTCTTCTTGAATACATTTAGAAAGTAAAATATCAATAGCTATTACATAGTTCTTAAGGTATTTAGGATTTACTTCAGTAATATTCTTGAGTAAATCTAAAATAGCCTGGTGTAAAGCTTCTTGAATTTTTTCTTCAGTTGTTTCAAAATGTGTTGGCATATCAACTCCTTAAAATAAATTTTTTGAACGTTAACTTTCAAATAATCATTGAATGTATTATTCTAGTAACACTATAGGATTGACTTTTACCACTTCACAGAATTTCTTGAATTCATCAACATCCATTTTTCTATTACCGTTAACTGTAGCGTTGAGCTTAGCACTATCAATGCCCATATCACGAGCTACAGCCGCCTGGTTAATGTGGTTAGTTTTTATGAATTCAGAAAGCTTATCATGAAAAGCCATAAATCATCCTCCTTCTTGAAATTTGTGCCTATATCAAATTATTTTAATATAATTTGCGTTTAACACAAATTTATTATAATGGTATCTGTAAATTTTGTAAATAGAAAATTGAAGTTTTCTCAATTTTTTTTAAATTTTTCAAGATAAAATTTCTGTTTTTCTCAAATTTGTTGTATAATAGGACGTGATCTGAAAGGAGTTAATTATGGCTATTAGTTATGGTGAGCGTATTAAAATGTATAGAAAACACGCTAATCTAACTCAGAAAGAATTAGCTGAAAAACTAGGAATAGATCATACAGCCATTTCAAATTGGGAACGAGATATTTATAAATACGATATAGAAATGTTAGTCCCATTAAGTAAAGCTTTAGGCGTATCTCCAACAGATTTATTAGGATTTTATACAGATTTTTCTTTAAGTCCTGATGAAGAACAATTAATTAAAACTTACAGAGATTTAGAAGATACTGATAAAGAAACATTAATGAAATTAGGTGAAGCTCTAAACGTATTAAAGGACTCAATCAAGAAAACGGCTGATAAGGTAAAAACTTTTATTTCACATCCTGTTTTTCTTATTCCAGCTTCAGCTGGTACAGGTCAGTTCTTAGATTCTGATGAATATGAATTAATAGATTTTCCTGAAGAAGTTGTTCCTAGAGATTCTAATTTTGCTGTTAGAGTATCAGGAGATTCAATGGAACCTGATTATCCTGATGAAAGTATTGTTTTTATTAAACAAGTTAAATCAATAGAACCTGGTGAAGTTGGTATATTTATTGTTAATAATGAAGGCTTCTTGAAACAATTAGGTGATTCTGATAATTTAGTTTCAATTAACCCTAATTATGAAGATATTCAAATTCAACAGTTTGATGAATGTAGATTAGTAGGAAAAGTTGTAGGAGTTTATAATGAGTAATTTAAAAGAAGCTAAAGCTAAAATAAAAAGCTACAAGAAACAGAAATACCCTAACACTAAAGGCGTTTATATGAGCGGCATTCCTGGTTTTAAAGAAGGGAATGCCTTTTATATCTATTTAGATACAGATAATAATGAATTAGAATTTATTAATTTTGTTGAAGAAGCTTCTTTACCTTTAGATCGTATTAAAGAAGCGGCTTCTATTACTGAACAAGAAGTTGAAGAATATGAAAAGAATAGATTAGGTTCAGGTTTAGTTACTTCAGCTTTAATAGGTCCTGTAGGCGGTTTAATTGTAGGTTTAAGTAAGAAAAAGAAAAAGAAGAAAACTTATCATACTTTCTTAAGTATAGTTTATGAAGATAAAGCTGGTGAAGAAAACACTTTAGTTTTTAGAACACCTTCAGCCAGTAATACCAGCCTATATTTTAATAAGTTCTTGAACAGTCTTAAACCGTATTTACCAGCTAAAGAAGCTCCTGGTAAAATTGAATTATAGAGAAATAATAAAAGTCCGCCTTGAGCGGACTCTTTAAATTTAAATATGAATTGTGTTATCTATGCTAGATATTCTAGCGAAAAACAGAATGAAAAATCAATAGAAGATCAAATAAAAGCTTGTGAACTTTTCGCTGAAGAAAATGGTTTTACTGTTATTAATACTTATATGGATAAGGCTAAAAGCGGTAAAACCGACCACCGTCCTGGTTTTCAGGCTATGATAGAGGATTCTAAAAAGAAACAGTTTAAATTTGTTTTATGTTGGAAATTTGATCGTATTAGTAGGAATACCAGGGATTATTACTACTATGAAAAGATTTTATTTGATAATGGTGTAAATATAGTTTCAATCAATGAAAGAATTGATGATCCTCAAGCCGCCCCTATTATTAAAGCTGTTAATATAGGAATGGCTGAAAGTTTTAATGTTACTCTAGCTATTAATGTTAATAGAGGTATGAGAGCCAATGCCCAAAAGTGTAAATCTAATGGTTCTTTACCTATTGGCTACCAGTCTGATAAAGAAGGTTTTATTAGTTTAGATCCTAAAACAGCCCCCTATATTGAAGAAGCTTATAATCTTTTTCTTAGTGGCTATTCTTACACAGATATAGCTGATTATTTTAATAATGAAGGCGTTAGAACTAAAAAAGGCGGCTTGTTTAAAGGACATGGTATTAAAAGAATTTTAAGTAATTCTAGATATACTGGTATCTATCAATATCAGGATATAGTTATTGACGGGGGAATGCCTTCTATTATTGATAAAGAAACTTTTCTTGAAGTTCAGGATAAAATGAAGAATTATACACGCCCACATAACAATAAAGAAAGACAAGAACGGTATTATTTAAGAAATAAACTGTATTGTTATAAATGTAACCAGCCAATGAAAATTAGTTGTGGTACTTCTAAGAATGGTGAAATTTACAGGTACTATAAATGTGGCTGTCAGTCTGTTAGAAAAGATTATATAGAACCGCTGGTAATAGCGTTAACTAAGAAGTATGTTTTAACTGAAGAAACTATTGAAAAGATAGCGGATTATATAATGGATCTTCAGAAAGAG
>CANRHC010000050.1 GCA_947630305.1 uncultured Bacilli bacterium | reverse complement strand
TTTTCTATATTTTTTTAGTTCTTTTTATGGTTATTTTATTTTTTAAATTACTGGTTTATATATCCTTTAAATTAACACTGAAAGCACATTTAGTGAGTAAACTCACCCTATTATTTTAAAATTTTCTTCGTATTCATCTTGTTGACTTTCTATATATTCTTTTATTATATCCTTTGTTACAGACCCTACACTTCGGCAAAAATATCCACTTGCCCACAAATGTTGTCCCCAATATTTTTTCTTTAATTCTTTATATTCACTTAATAATACTCTTGATGTCTTTCCTTTTAATTGTTGTACTAATTTTGATACTGATAGGTTCGGCGGACATGATACCATTATATGTATATGTTCTTTTCCTATACTTCCTTTTATTATACTTACATTCATGCTATTACAGCTTTGTCTTATCAAATTTCTACATCTCTCTGCTATTCTTCCATTTAATACTTTATATCTATATTTTGTTGTCCAAACTATATGATATTCTATATCATACTGTACGTGACTTGACTTTCTCATTACAAACCGCCTCACTTGGTTTGTTATTATACATCATTTTTGCAAAATTGCGACAATAAATTGCCTCTTAACCCTTCAAGGGTTTACGTGATGAAGCACGTGGCCTGAACCCCTTTTCGTAACGGTCAATATGCAAGTATGTTTTCTAATTTGACAAATATGTCAATTCTTCTATAAATATTTTAACATGAATTTAAGTATTTTAAAACTCGAACTGTACTGGTCCGAGTTTGGTATCTATCTGGTGCCGATTAACAGAATTGAACTGATCTTTTATGCTTACCATGCATATGTACTACCACTGTACTAAATCGGCTTAAACAAATTTTAACATATACAAATTATATATGTAAAGAATTTGTTTAATTTTAACCTAAATATTGAATTATAATAGAAACAATTGGATTAGCATAATATGATTCTGTTTTTAAATATTCTAATGGTGGTGTATTTAAAGTAATATCATGTTTTGATAAATTTACAAGTTCCATTTCTTCTTTTATAGGATCATTTATAACTACTAAACCTTGACCTACTAATTTAACGCTAAGATCATTTGGATTAGCATAAACGGCATCACCTGCATATATTATTTTTTCAAAAACTTTTTTAAAACCTACTGATATAGTTTTTTCTTCTAAAGTATTTAAATTACTTGAATTAACTGTAGCATTAACAATAAAATTAATTTTATATACACCACCTTGATTAAATCTAATTGTATCAAATTGAGTTAAAGTACATATATCTGTACTATCAATATCTTTTCTTTCTAAAGGTATCCTATGAAAAGGACTAACTAAAATTCCATCTGGTGAATTATTATTAAAGGTTACAACATATGCATTACCAATTTCTTGATTTCCTATCGGTCCAGTGGGTCCTGTTGGTCCTGTTGGTCCATTTGAACCAGAAATACCTTGAATTCCTTGCAAACCTCTTTGACCTTGTGGCCCAGTTGGTCCTGTTGGTCCAATTTTTCCTTCTGGTCCTCTTATCTTTCCAACATTAGTCCAATCATTATTAGACCATACAAATAAATCACCTTCAACTAAATAACTTTGTCCAGGTAAACCAGTAGGATATTTTTCCCTTAAAGCTTGTTCACTATCAAATGAACCTAAAATAGTGACACTTGTTCCAGCTGGTCCGGTTGGTCCTGTTGCACCTTGTACTCCCTTTTCACCTCTTGGAATAATAAAATTTAAAATATGATTATTGCCATTTCCGCTATCTTCTACACTAACACTTGATAAAGAATCTGTCATAGTTACACTACCAATTTCAATGTTAACTGCAGGTCCGGTTGGTCCTTCAATTCCTGTTGGCCCAATTGGCCCTGGTAAACCCATTGGTCCCATAGGTCCTTGTAATCCTTCTAATCCTATTGGTCCTGTTGGCCCCATTGGTATCACAAAAGTTAAATCAATATTTTCTTCAGTTCCATTGTTAATAACCTTTGCCTCACTACCAGGATTTCCTGTAATAGTTTCACTTATATTCATAGTTAATGGTCCAGCAGGCCCAGTTGGTCCAGTAGGTCCTTGTATATTACAACAATATCCTTGAATTAAATTATTTTTTTGAAATTTTTTAACATACTCATAAGCTTTTTGATATTCGCAATTCATCACAAATACCTCCTTATTTTAGTTTATGATTTAATAATTTTTCGGTTATCTTTTAGTATATTTTTTTTAAATTATACCACTATAATTGTAGGAGGAAATTTATGAAAGAAAATATTAATGCTTTAGATGAATTAAGTAAAGGAGCTTGTATGGGAATGGATGCTATTCATTTTATTTTAGATAAAATAGAAGATCCAGAATTTAAAGAATCATTAAAAGTACAATATGACAAATACCAAAGTATTGAAAATAAGATTAGAAAAGTATATGCTAATTATAAACAAGAAGATAATCCAAAAGAAACAAGTATGATGAATAAAGCAATGACATGGTATGGTATTGAAATGAAAACTTTAACTGATACAAGTAACTCTAAAATTGCTGAATTATTAATGCAAGGTACTAATATGGGAATTATTGAAGGAAGAAAACTATTAAATAATAAAAATGTTGATCCTGAAATTGAAAAATTAATAAATGAGTATGTAACTATGCAAGAAGATTCAGTTGAAAATTTAAAAAAATATTTATAATGGCTTTAAGCCATTTTTTTACATTATAGTTATATTTAATTACTTGTGTTTACTTAGAACTTTTGATATTATTTTAATGAAAGGAGAATTAAATAATGCCTTATGGTTCTTATGGTACACAATTAATTTCATCTAATAGTACCACTTCAACTGATGTATGGACGATTGTTAGTCTACTAGTAGCTATTTGTGGAAGTATTGTTTTATATTTTACATTTTTAAATAACAGTAATGCAAAAAATTATCAAGGCTTTACTAAAAAAATTTATGATTTCTTATCATTTTCAACTTTAAGTTTAGAAGCTATTTTAAAAATCTGTTATTTAGCAATCGCAATTTTTGTAACTATTATTTCCTTTAGTTATATTAGTACAAGTGTTATAGCATTTTTACTATATTTAATAATAGGTAATGTAATCGTTAGACTTTTATTTGAAGGTGCTTTATTAATTATTATGATTTATCATAAATTAAATGAGATTAATGAAAAAATGCCAAGTAAAAAAGAAAGTAAAAAAGAAGAAAAGTAAATGAGTTGAAAAAACTCATTTTTTTCATATATTTTTATAAAAGGGGGTTGTTTATTTGAAAAACATAACCTCAAATATCAATCCTACAGTTTTTTCTTGGTCAGCAATTATAGTAGGTACAATATTATGTGAAGAATTAAATGTTTTAGAACAAAATGCAATTGGAAACTGGATTATTTTATTAGGTGATTATTTACTAACAAATGCTGCCCAAATAGCTGTTTTACAAGCGGATGATAATAAAGATCAACCTTTAGATAATGATCAAAAAATGGAAGCTTTAAAAAAAACCATAAAAAAAATAGAAGAAGAAATTGAAAATTTAAAAAACAATTAATCTTCTATTAAATTATTTAATTTTTGATATACTTTTTTAAAACATGTTAAAAATCTATATATTTCATCAGTAGTTGTTAAATAAGATAAACTAATTCTTATTGTACTCATAGCTCTTTTACGATCATTATAAATTGCCATTACACTTGTTGATAACTCATTTGATGAACATGCACTATTAGTTCCTAAGAATATATCATATTCTTCCATAGCATGAATAAATGTTTCAGGTTTAATATTTTTTAAACTTATATTTAAAATATGAGGAATACATATTTTAGTCTGATTAATTTCTATTCCATCTATCTTTTTTAAATCTTCAACAATTATATTATTCAATCTTTTAACAAAATTTTCCCTTTTTTCTATATCAGTTGTTGCTAATCTAATTGCTTTAGAAAATGCAACTATTAAAGGAACAGCTGGAGTACCAGGATTATAACTAGAACCACTACCAAATAATAATGGACTCATTTTTACTCGATCATTTTTATATAACAAAGCAATTCCTTTCGGTCCATATATTTTATGAGAAGAAGCTGTAGCTAAATCTACATCATGTAAACTAACAGCAACTTTACCTAAAGCTTGAGTCATATCACTATGAAGATATGTACTACTATTTTCTTTTTTTATAATTTGTCTAATCATTTTAAGAGGTTGCCTTGCTCCAGTTTCACTATTAACAGCACAAATACTTACTAAAATAGTATCTAATCGCATCTTATTTTTTAAATCTTCAAAATCAATTAAACCTTCATCAGTATTATTAACATAACTTATTTCAAAACCAATCGTTTCTAAATAATCACAAATTTTATAAATAGAAGGATGTTCTAATTTAGAAACAATAAGATGATTACCATGTTTCATATTAGCAAGACAAGTTCCAATTAAAGCTAAATTATTAGACATAGTAGCACTAGAAGTAAAAATAATTTCACTTTCTAAAACATGAAAAATATCACTTATTTGTTTAATTGCACTATTCATTAAAGTTTTACTTTTAACACCTAAACTATGCAATGAATTAGGATTACCCATAAAATCTTTAGTTGCTCTAATGTAAGATTCTAAAACTTCATAACTTACTGGTGTAGTAGCACTATAATCTAAATAAATCATAAATCTTCCCTTCCCTCTAATAATATAGAACGTATTTGATCCCAATTATATACACGTCTAATTCCTAAAGACTCTAATTCTAAAAATGAATATTTTTGATTATGCTTATGATCTAATAACAATTTTACTTTACCATAACCATCTTTTAAATTAGCCACTTTATCATCAATTTTAATGTCACACATTATAATATCTTTAGAACCAGTTAAAATTATTTTTTTAGGATCAATAAAAGGCATATTTTTAATAATCCATTCATATTTATATTTAGCAGAAACACTACATTCTAATACCCTTCTTGGATCAACAAAAGCAGCACATATATAAACATCATAATATTTATTTAATTCTTTAATAGTATTAATAGCATTTGGTAATTCTTTAATATCTTTATAAATGTTTACATTTTTATAAAAATAATCCAAAAATGCTTCTTTTTCTTCACCTAAAATATCTTCAACATAATATGAATCAATATCTTCAGCCTTATAATTTGTCTTTTTATAATCATTAACAGCCTTTAAATATCCATCCATTACTATTGTTTCATCTAAATCAATCATAACTTTTTGCATGTTTATAACTCCTAATCTTGATATTCACTAAGTAATTTTTTATAAATACCTGGTTCAATAACATTAATTGCATTAATAGCATTTTCTAAAGCTTTTTTAAACTCACCTTGATAAAAAAAATTTTCAGCTCTAGTCAAAGCAATATTAACTTCTTCTTTAATTGGCCGATAACGATTACCATAAACGATTGTCATCTCAGCCATTTTAGCAGTTTTAACAACCTCTTTAGTTGTATTATATACTTTTAAAACTAAATCCCTAGCAGTATCAACTCTAATATTTAAAGATTTAATTGATAATGGAACTTTTTCTAATTCTTCAACTAAATTTTGAATAGCTTCAGTAGCTTCACTTAACTCAACAAAATAATTATCAGGAATAACTGGTAACTTAAAAGAACGCATCTGTAACTTAGCTTGATTTAATATTTTCTTCATTTCATCTAACTGATCTCTTGCACGTAATTCATCTTCTTTTAAACTTCCTAAACTTCTTAAAGCATAATCTAATTTTTCTTCAGTCTTACTAACTTTCAAATTTAATAATTCCATTTCTTTGCCTAAATGTGAATAACTAGATTTATGGGAACGATGATTTAAAATTATTTCATCATACTCTTTTCTTTCTAAAGATAATTCATCTTTAATAGTATGAACAACTTCTACATCTTCATCAGTTAAATCATAACTATATTTAATATCTTCTAACTTTTTAATTAAAGTATTATTTATTTTAACTAACTTAGTAAGTTTAATTAAAATTGAACGTGAATAATCTTCAAATATCTTTTTACTAATTCTTTCTTTATCAAAATCTTGATAAATTGAATCAAAATAATCAACCATAGTCTTTAACTCAAAAATAGAATCTTCAATATTTAAAACATTAAGTCTTTGAAAAATATCAGCTATTTTTTTATTTGACTCCGCAATATTATAATCTAAATTTAAATAATCTAAATTATAACCATTCTTAGTCATCTTAAAAGCAATTGCTTTAATATCTTCAATTTTTTTAGGAATTATACTTTTTCCAATCGTAATAATAGATGGAGCTTCCTCTATAACTAATTTTAAATTACCAATTAAATCATCAATCGCCTTAACAATTTTACCAACTTCTTGATAAGCATTCTTTTCCATTGAAACTTCAAAAGCTGAAAAAAACTTATCAACATTTTCAAATTGTAATTCAATTGGACTAGAAACTAAACTGTAATCATTTTTATGATCATGATATTTTCGTAAAATTTCTCGATAACTAGCTTTAAGTTTAGTAATAGTCTCACGATTTCTTTCTTCACTTAAAGTTATTTCTTTAATTTCATCAAGTAAAAAATTAGATTTAGTTTTAGCATAATAAATATCTAATTCAGTTTCATTTAATTTTTTAGCTAATTCTTTATAATTCTTATTTTCATATAATTCCTCAATTATTACTAATTCATCAGTTATTTTTTCAATATCTTTTTCTTTAATTTCATTAAAACGGTCAATAAAAGAATTATATTTCTTTCTCATTACATCATTATTGATTAAAGGTTCTACTTTATTTAACTCACTCATAATTGATCCGGAAATAATCAAATTCTTTTCACGTTCTAAATTAATAATTTGATTATGATAATCATTTTTTTCTTTTCTAGATAAGAAATTAAGAGCTATAATAATTACAACTATTGTTAGAATATAAGCAGCAATTCCTAAGATAATAATCATTTCACTACTCATAATTTCCCTCCTATCCTTATAAACATTTTATCACATTTTGACATATTTAAAAGAATTATTTGCAATTTTTCCAAAAAAATAGTTGCAGAGTAAAAATAGTTTTGTTATAATCAAATTGTTTTAAACAAATGGCGAGATAGCTCAGCTGGCTAGAGCGATCGGTTCATACCCGATAGGTCGGGGGTTCGATCCCCTCTCTCGCTACCAAAATTGGTTAAGACATAGAAATATGTTTTAATATAGAGATAAATTTTTTAAAATCTTTTGTTATCGTATCAAAAAAATTATATCTCATACGATTAAGAGTACATTGTACTCTTTTCTCTTGTTCCAAATTAGTATGAGTATAAACATCTAACGTAATAGATACTTTACTTTGACCTAGACGCCTTGATACTTCATTAATCAACATTCCATTATGTAATAATAAAGTAGCATGACTATGTCTAAATTGATGTTATGTCTATCAATAAAAGTACAAGATAAAGGTTTGCTTTTATTAAAATTTATCTAAATTGACTAAATAAGATTAATTCGTATAATATTTCAATAGGAGGAAATTTATGAATATTTTAACGAAAGAACAATTAATAACTATTATTAATTGGTTTTATAATTGTAATAGAGTTTTAAATTATCGTATCTATCTTTCTAAAGAAGACTTAGAAATTATTTTAAATGAAATATATCAAAACTTAAAACTAAGAATTAATGATAATGAATATATTTTAATAATAGACCATTATTTAAAACTTTTAATGGCTGATATTATAGATGATAATTTAGTTACTCCATCTTGGGCCATAAACCATTTATGGTATTTAACTGTTGGCATTCAAGACAAAATTGACGTCAAAAAATATAATGACTGTATTCAGAATATTCAAAATAAATTATTAAAAACATTGGATATTCCTGAAACAATAAAAAAAAAATTATGTCGAAAAGTAATTATCAATCATTTAACTAAATAAAACCACATATTAATTGTCCGGTTTTATTTTACGTTCTAAAACTAATTCATTATTATCTAAATTATCATTTAAAATTTGAAATACATTATTATCTAATAATTTAATAGTTTCATCATTTAAAATTGAAGAATTTTTTAATCGTTCCATATTTTCTTTAGTACCTAATGCATTATTATTTAATAAAGTTTGAAATAAGGAAAAAACATCTTGAGATAATTCTATACCCATTTTTTCATTTTCTTTTCCTTTTGTAATAGATAACTGCAAAATTACTAAAGGGATTAATACATCTCTAGCTAATTCCAGTGAATTAATTGTAACATTATGAGTTTTAATAGAACTGATTATACTTAATAAATTTTGTTTTATTAATAAATCAGTTGTTTTAAATCTTGAAGCTTTTTCATTTAAATAATCTATATTAGTTATTAAATTATAATCTTCTTGTTTTAAATTAAGATCCTGTTCCATAATTTTAATAGCATTTAAAAGCCGTTCATAAAATAACTGATTTTTTTGTTGATATATTTCTGTATACATTAATAATTCTTTATATTTCTTATATTCGATTTTTAAATTTTTTAAAGTTTCTTCAATATTTTTTACTAATTCTCTAATAGAATCTTCATTAATTATAACTTTTTCATCTTCAATAGCAAAAAATTTTTTTAAAAAACTTTTCTTTTCAACTTTTTCTTTTTTTAAATATAAATTATTAATCATTTCATTAATTTTAGCTACTGATAAATCATGAGTATCACTTAATAAAATTTTAGAAAACATATTACTTAAATATTTAAAATGATTAGTTAAAGAATCTCCAAAAGTAATAATTGTACTGTAATCATTTAAATTAATATTATCTATTTCAATATTATTAATTAAATTTATTCTTTCATCAAAAGTTAAAGTTAATTCATAAGGTTTACCTACTATTATTTCTTTTTTTAATTTTTCATAATCATTACTAGATACTAATTTTTTTAACAAATTATCATTTTTTAACATTAAAAGAACAATATCATGTATTTTTAAATTTTCATTAATAAAATATTTAGAATATTCTTTTAATATTAAACTATAATCTATGTTATTACTCAAATTATCAAAAAAATCTTCATTTAATTGAAATTTTTTCAAAATAAAATTTAAATCAAGATTATAATTTTTAAAAAATTCAAAATCTTTATCATTTAAATAACCTAAAGACAAAATAATTGATGATTCAACAATATCATTTTCATTAATTAATGAATTAACATTTTTTAAAGTGTCATGAATTTTTAAAGTATTATCAATAAAATTTTTAACATCTTCATCATAATGTCCTACTTTAATTTTTATATCATTAATCATTTTATTTTGATTAATTTTATTCAAACAATTTTGATACTTTAAATCAAAATCATTAAAATCATTAAAATTATGACCAAAAGCATTTAAAAATTTAGCATAATACACACTTCCAACCAAATTTTTATTAAAAGCATTTTTTAAAATATCATTAACAGTTATTTCATCTCTATCTTTTACTAAAAAAAAGTTTTCAAATTTTGGTAAAATATTAATATTATAATTATAATCAATATATTCTAACGATAAATAATTTAAAACTTTATCATTATTAAAACCCATTTCACTCATAAATTTTTCTAAATAATAATTATCATTTAAGGAACTTATAATTAGGGACATTCCAAATAAATCATTTTCATTAACTCCTTTAATTTTACTATTTAAAAAATTATAAACTCCAGATGTTCTTTCTAAAAATTTAATAACATCAACATTCATGTTATGAAATAACTTCTCTTCTAACTGATTTTTTTTCTTTTTTTCTTTTAATTCTAAAGTTTCTTTTAATTGACTAGTAAAATTTCTTTTTAAATCATAATTAGATAAAGATTCAAAAATGTTTTCAATAATCATACTTTTATTAAAATTATTATAACATAAATTGTATATAATATCATTTACTTTTAAAACTTTATTATCATAATATACAAACTTTTTAAAACGTTCAACTAATATTTTTTTATCTAAAACTTGACTATCAATTTTTTCTTTCGTAAGATCTAAATAATTTAAAATTTTATTTATATCAATATTATATTCTAAAAAGAATTTATAAATATCACATTCAAAATAACAATTAGCTATAAATAAAGATAAAATATCAACATCATCTAAAGTATTTAAAATATCTTTTTTATTTTC
>CANRHC010000049.1 GCA_947630305.1 uncultured Bacilli bacterium | reverse complement strand
TTTTGTAAAGTTGAATTGTAGTTTGACCAAAGGCTGATTTTTAACGATTTTATCTTAGACATCCAATGATATTCTTAATTAAAAAATAATCAACATGAATTGTAGTTTGACCATTTTTTTCATTAGCATATACTCTTATTTAAAAAAAATGGTCAAACTATAACTTAAATTATCAGTTTTACTTATAATATTAATATTACAATTTTAACAATCACTGTCAATGACTTAAGTAAAAAAGCATTAAAATAAAAGATGTATACAATAGTTTAAGAGAAAAAGCACTGATAAAAAAGTATCCAGACTGTCGATAAATCCAATCTAAAAATTAAATCAAGATTGGATTTATCGACAGTCTGAGACAGATAAATTTTATCTGTCTATTATACATTATTTAATCAAAATAAGTTTCGGAAGAACCTGTATTTTTACCGACTCACTGTATTTTTTATTTTAAATGTTTGATAAAAAAATCTGTCTGGAAATTGTTTAAAGATTTCCTAGACAGATTTAATTTTTGTACACGTACTAGTTTTACTTTAGGAGGTAATAATTAAGCTGATTCAGTTATCTTACTGTTTTATTTTCATCTCTTCTTTTAATTTTTGATTGTCTTCAAATAAATCAATAAAATATTCTGCCATATCGATAACAACCATACTTGTCATCAGATGGTCCTGGGAATGAATCAGAAGAACCGAAAGTTCATTAGGTTTACCATTGGCTTCATTGGTAATTAATTCAGTTTGATAATTATGTGAATTATTAATTTCTTTTCGGGCTTCTTCAAGATGTTCTCTGGCATCTTTAATGTTGCCTTCTTTTGCCATCTCGATTGCTTCAACTGCAATCCCTCTGGCATTTCCAGAATAGGTAATTATATTAAAGGCAATTTCAACAGTTCTTTCATCCATTTATTCTTATTCCTTATTAGATTTATTAATATTCTTAAAATTATAGTAGGCGCCCATTATACCGGCATCATTTAAAAATCGACATTTATCAATCCGGATAAATTCTGTAAGATCATCGGTAAAATCCGGTGTGGATTCAGATATTTTTTGAACAGTTTTATCAATCAGAAGATCCTGTTCTGAAACAGCACCACCGATAAGAATTGTATCCGGAGCAACACAGTAGGCTATATTATGCAGTCCTAAAGCTAGGTCAGAGGTCCATTGTTCAATTATTTCTTCTGCTTGTTTATCACCTGACTTGTATAATTCGAAGAGCTTAATACCATCGATATCGTCTCCTAATACAGGATACGCTCTTTTTAAAACATTGCCGGTTGAGGCATCGTTGGAAAAAAAGTTATCATCAAACTTTTCGAAGCGGTTTCCATTCAAAATCATAAAGCCGAATTCACCGCCAATTGCATGATTGCCGCTGTGAAGTTTCCCGTCGATAATTAATCCTCCGCCAATTCCCGTTCCAATAGTTACTACTGCGAGCGTTTGACTACCTTGTCCATTACCAGCAAAGTATTCAGCTAAAGCAGCACAATTAGCATCATTATCAGCAGCAACCGGTAAATTTACTTTTTCTTTAAAATAAGTTTCGAGATTTCTGCCATTAAATCCTTTTATAATATTTCCAGCTAGAACGGTATTGTCTTTTAAAAAACCAGGACAACTCAGACCGATTCCTTCGATATCACACTTTTCTTTAAGCTCATTTATGATATCTACTATCTGTGAGAGCACCTGTTCCCCGTTATCCTGATTCGTTTTAAAACTTCCTGTTTCTAGGATTTGATCTTTTTCACGATTAAACAAGGCGTATTTTACGGACATTCCGCCAATATCAAAAGCTATTATCGTCTTCATTCGGCAAAACCATTATTATCACTTAATTCCTTAAACCAGCGACCGCTCTTTTTTACAGTCCTTTTTTGAGTATCCAGATCTAGTGAAACCAGTCCATAACGATTTTTATAAGCATTGCACCAACTCCAATTGTCGATAAATGTCCAAAGGTGGTAACCCATACAATTAGCGCCTTCTTGAATGGCTTTATGCAGCCAGCGGAGATGATCCTTAATAAAGTCGATTCTGTAATTATCTTCGATTATGCCGTCTTCATTTAAAAAACGTTCTTCGCTTTCTACACCCATACCATTTTCTGATATATAAAATGGAATATTATCATAGTTTTCTATGATATCCTTACAAATATCATAAATACCTTTTTCGTAAATTTCCCAACCACGATAAGGATTCATCTTGGCTTCTGGCCATACATAGTCCTCAAAATAAATATCAGGCATGAAAAGGCCTTCTTTTAATTCGAGTTTAGTTTCACGCTCTTTCGCCCGGCTTGGTGAATAATAATTAACGCCTAAAAAATCAATCGTATTATCACGAATAATTTTTAAATCCTGTTTTGAATATTCAGGGAGAACCTCATTTTCTAATAAGAACTTAATGAGCTTTTTGGGGAATATTCCTTTTACACATGGGTCAAGAAAACTTCTATTAAAGAATATATCTTTAGCTAGCGCTGCCTCTATGTCTCCTTGATTATCCGGATCTCGCGGATACGTCGGTCGAACATTTAAGACAATTCCTATTTTTCCGCCGAGTTCCATCTTATGGTAGGCTTCTATTGCTTTAGCACTAGCAAGTATTTCGTTAAATCCAACCTGAACTGCTCGTCTTCCATCGATAACATTTGGATAGTGAAAGTCGTACAGATATCCGCCTTCCACGGGAACAACCGGTTCATTAAAAGTAACCCAGAATTTTACCCTGTCGCCAAAAAGTTCGAAACAGATTTTAGCATAGTCAGTAAAAGCATCAACAACCTCTCTGCTTTCCCAACCGCCTATTTGCTGCAAGGCAAGAGGCATATCAAAATGATAAAGCGTTACAATAGGTTCAATTCCTAAAGCGATTAATTCATTGAAAACATCGTTATAAAAATCAACGGCTTTTTGATTGACTTCCCCTTGTCCGTCTGGGATTAATCTTGACCACTGAATCCCCGTTCGAAATGAATTGTGGCCAAGTTCTTTTAAGAGTTTTATATCTTCTTTATAGTGATCATAAAAACCCGAAGTATCCTGAGGTCCGATTTGATCGTGAAAGCGCTGCGGTTCAATACTGTACCAGTAATCCCAAATGGATGGGGATTTGCCATCCCGGTCAGCTGCTCCTTCCGACTGAGCAGCCGACGAGGCACTTCCCCACCAGAATCCTTCAGGAAAATAATATTCTTTTTTCTGATTCACTTATACTATTGCCTCACTTTGTTTTGCAAGCGTCCTTAAGAATGGATACCAAATGACACCGACAAGGGCCATTTGAACAATCTGAAGGACGCTTCCCTGCCACGAGTTCGTAGCCAAAAATCCCGAAATAATAACTGGTACAGTCCAGGGGACAGAAACACCTGTGGTTAAAGGAACAAGGCCTGAAGCCATCGCTAAGTAAGCTACGGTTACCGAAATCACCGGTGCTAAAATCCAGGGAATAGCCACAATCGGATTTAAGATAATCGGTAGACCAAATATTAACGGTTCATTGACATTAAAAATTCCAGGCGCCAGAGCAAGTCGTCCAATATCATTTAACTGCTTATTTTTAATTAAAAACGCTAGCATGATTACTACGATGAGAGTAGCTCCGGAACCTCCCAGTCCGACAGTAAAGGTTTCCATAAATGGTTTAGTAACGATATTTTCAACTGCTTGTCCGGCTGTATATTTATCCAGATTTTCATACATTAATGAATTCCAGATCGGATCCATCATTGAATTAACGATAATTTGTCCGTGTAGACCAAAGAACCAGAGCAGTTGAACAAAGAAGATAGCAACAATGGTTGCGGCAAGACTTCCTCCGAGACCGGTAAGCGGGGCTTGGACAAGTTCATAGATAAAGTCATTGATATTTCCCCAAGGTGTAAAAGTAAAGAGGATATGGACAATTAAAAATACAGACAGTGTCAAGCAGGCAGGAATTAAAGCAGCAAATGATTTAGCAACAGCTGGTGGTACCTGTTCGGGCATTTTAATGGTCCAGTTCTTATGGGTTACCCAACAGTAAAGCCAGGAAGAACTGAATCCGGCTATCATTGCCAGGAACATACTTTTAGCTCCAAGTCGTTCTGTTGTAATTACCGTAACGCCTTCAAGGAGAGTATTGGTTGTAACGCCGGCATCATTAACCTCGACGAGATTTCCGGAAAGCCAGGGAGTTAAAATAAGAAAAGCAACTAGAGAGACGACAGCACCGAAAATCGGATCAACGTCTTCGGATCTGGCATAGTAGTAGCCAATACCGATTGAAACGAAAACTGACATGATATTCATAGTAGCAGTAGAAGCCGGTCCTAAGTATTCTCCCAGTATTGCCTGAATATCGGTACTTAAGAATGGGAAATTTGCGATAATTAATGTAATCGAACCAAAAATAGTAAGCGGAAAAGCCAACATAAAGGCATCTCTTAAAATAGCGAAAAATTTTATATTGTTGATCTTGTCGCCGAAGACCATTAATGGTTCTTCAATTTTTTCAAAAAAATTCATATTTTCTCCATCTTACTTTTAAGGTGTAAGATCCTTTAAAATCGAATATAATAAGTACGTTATTAAAATCTTCCACCCGCTTTCGGGTGGAAATACTCTTAGCGGTCATTCTTAGCCTTTGTGGCCGCTTTTTTATTTTTTCATATCGTGAGCCATTTTAAGAGCGGCTTCACCATCAACTCTGCCATAGGTTGTAGGCGGAATAATATCGACTGGTACGCCGATTTCATTACCCAGTTCTTCCATCTTTTTCTTAATCATCCGCATTTGAGGTCCTATCAGCAGCACATCAGCTTCCTGAATGGCATCCCCGACTTCATTTTGACCTACTGCCCAAATTTCATCTTCAAATCCAGCTTTTTTAGCCGCATCTTTCATCTTATTAACTAAAAGACTCGTTGACATACCTGAACTACAGGCTAATAAAATTTTCATGGTATCCTCCATAAATTTTAAATTTTTATTTTTACCGGTTTATAGTGCTAGCGGATATTGGCCGCACCGATAATTCCGGCATTATTACCTAAACTTGCACATTTAATTTTTGATTGATACGAATTCTTCCCACCAAAGAGAAGATCTGGAACTCTTTTTTCAAGTTCAGAGATTAACTTTTGGCCGCGGTTACTAATACCGCCACCTAGTAAAACTTCCTGGGGCCGAAAGACATTAATGATATTAGCAATGCCTTCAGCGAGTTCATTATAATAATTTTCGAGAAGCTCACCTGCTGCTTTATCTCCTGCATCGGCTGCCTCAAAAACGGTTTTTGCTGTGATTTTTGATTTATCCCCGCCGCAGAAATCGAGCAGTGTCGTTTTAGAATTTTTATTTAATGTTTCTTTAGCCCGGTCAATTAAAGCAGTAGCAGAAACATAAGCTTCCAAACAACCGTTTCTGCCACAGCTACAACGTCTACCATCTTTAATAAGGAGTGTGTGGCCGATTTCTGAACCACCAGAACCAAACCCTTCATAGATTTTTCCATCGATAATAATGCCGCCGCCAACACCGGTTCCTAGTGTTATGAGAACCAGATTTTCAACCGGTTCACAGGAACCGGCAACAGCTTCACCTAAGGCAGCTACACTCGCATCATTTCTGACTTCTACCGGTAGACCAAGAGCTTCAGAAATAAATCTTCCGAGCGGGACATCTTCCCAGTTAAAATTATTGGAATAAACAACATCGCCCGTTTCAGTTTCGATGGTTCCAGGACTGCCGATACCGCAAAATGAATAATCATCAAGAGTAGTATCCGTTTCTTCTAAAAGAAGACGCACGGCTTCAAGCATGTTTAAGACAACCTGATTTATACCACCGACTACCTCTGTTGGAACGGATGTCTGACTTAAAACGGTATTTTCAGGAGTTAGGACGCCAGCTTTAATGTCGGTTCCACCTAGATCAATCCCGATTTTAAGTTGTCCATCCGGTTTTTCTTCAAGCAGCTTTTCCGAAGGAATTTTAACTTCAATACATTCCATGTCGCCTTCGAGTACAATTGGTCCGGTTCCTGCTGTAATAAAGACCGAGTCTCCTGGAAAGAGCTCTATCGTTTGACCGTTGGTGGAAATAGATCCTTTACCTTCAGTTACCATCAGAAAAGCAAAACTGGTGTTGTCGATGAGTTTAAACTTCGGCTTATCTTTTACTTTTATTATGTCCGTTAAAAAAGAGCTGCTTAGACCGGTATGGCCTTTAAAGTCAAAATCTTCCTTAACCGGTGAAAGATTAACGACCTCTGCTGCTTCATTGAGATGAAGTTCGCGCTTTTTCCCGTCTGATCCCCGGCGGTTATAGTCATAAATCCGGTAAGTCACATTGGAATTCTGTTGAATTTCAGCTATCAAACATCCTTTACCAATAGCGTGAATCGTTCCAGAGGGAATGAAGAACACATCGCCTCTTTTAACCGGTACTTCTTTTAATAAATCAGTCAGCGTATTATCTTTAATTGCCTGAAGAAATTCTTCTTTGGAGAGCTCTCTTTTTGGTCCATAAAAGAGCGTACTATCTTCATCGCAGTCTAAGACAATCCACATTTCAGTCTTTCCATGTTGATTTTCATGTTCCCGGGCATAGGCTTCGTCAGGATGAACTTGAACAGATAGTGGTTTTTTAGCATCAATCAGTTTTACCATTAAGGGAAAGTCATCAAAACGCCTGGCATTATTACCTAGGATTTCTCTGCCTTGTTCCTCAATAAATTCGGATAGTTCGATTTCTGTTCCGTCCTCTTCTACGATAAGACTATTTCCATCAGGATGCGTTGAGAGTTCCCAGGTTTCGGCGATAATCATATCTGGCGAGTTTTTATTGTATTTTTCGCGAAGCCTGTTACCGCCCCACAAATAATCTTTATAGCTCGGTTTTAACCGATATATCGGCATATTCTCACCTGTTCTTTCATTAAAGATAATCTCCTATCGAGAGTCATTCTTTTTAATAATGTCCATGAACGTTTTAAAATCTTTATTTTCAAAAAGCTCTTTGAGTTTTGCTTTTTTGGATATGAGGCCTATAGTTGCTTCAAAATAATTCTGAACATTTCCTTTTTCATTTTTTCCAATTGAAGTGAGGATGACTAACTGTACGTCATTACGTCCCCAAAAAACTGGTTCTTTAAGGACAGCAACTGAAACGA
Organism: uncultured Bacilli bacterium; assembly: GCA_947630305.1. Lineage (GTDB taxonomy): Bacteria > Bacillota_I > Bacilli_A > RF39 > UBA660 > Ventrenecus. Next base: position 3,133 of record CANRHC010000049.1, on the reverse strand, counting down.
CGGTATCCTCGGTAAATTCTTCTTCATATGGATGTGGAATAGCAATTAAGCCACCGTAATCTGTCGATGATAATTCTTCCCTTTTAAATACCGATTCTTTAAATCCTTTGGGAAGAACCGCCCTTTCACCGGTACGCCTGATTAAGTTACTTAGAACTTCCTCTTTGTTCTTTCCTTCTATATCTGTAAAAAAGAATTCGGATTTATAGAAATCCTCCAAAAAGGAACGACTATCATCATTTAGTATTTTTTTAACTGATTCAAGATCTCCAGGTGACGGCAGCGGATCAACTTGTAAAATTGGTACATTAACCGACTGATGAATTGGTACTGTTGTCAGAATATAATCAATTTTAGACGTATCAAAAGTGTCCAAATCCAGGGAAGATCTCACATAAAGTTTATCGATATAATCGGAGAGCAGCGTCTGGTACTTATATTTTAGAAAATTCGTATTTACGCTGTCCGGACTGTTAATTAACAGAACCGATTTTTTATCGTTTTTCTGTTTTCGGGAGGAAATCGCCAGTTCAAAGAGGACGGCAAAATAGCCAAGTTCATCATCGGAAATTTTTTCTCCGTAATAATCTTCAAGAATAAAAGCGATACTTTTTGTTAAGGTATAGGCAAAGCGGTAATCCCGCTTAATTTCCTCTAAGAGCGGATTAGTAAGATGCATGTTGTATTTGAGTCGGATATCAAGAGCTACCATGTGCTGATTTAAAAACATCCGAAGATCAAAATTATTTCGCAGGTCAATGTAGTAGTCACGGTTAATAAGATCGAGCATACTCATAACCAGTTTATCGAGCTCGCTATGAATGACATAATTACGGTTATAATCGGTTAAGCGACTACCGCTTAATTGAAGCGCGATATAATCGACTTCCTCTTTAGGCACTTCAATTTGATAAAAACTGCTCCAAATCTCATAGACTCTCTGAGCAGTCTCGACAATCTTATTTGGTAAATCCTCATTTAACTCGAACTCAATAATGTTTCCTTCTTTGATACGGTCAGCCGAAAGAGCCAGATACTGCATCAGCGAATTAAAGGATACTTCCGGAATTTTAAGCTGTTGTTCTTGTAAAACCGGATATATTTGACGTCCAAGCTCCTGTATCTCCGTCTCTTTTTCTTTCGAGATTCGATAGTAGCTCAAGTGGTTGCTTTGATTTAAAATGTCATTGATAGCTTGACGGATATTTTCTTCCTTACCGGAAATTTTAAGTCCCGCATAAGGTTTACTTTGCAAACTAAGTCCATATTTCTCGTAGATGTTTCGAACCATATGGAGTGCTTTATTTAAAGTAGAACGTGATATATAAAGCTTTTCGCTTAAATCATCAAGACGGATGTAATCCGAAGCTTTTAAAAATTTCAGAGTAAGGTATTCGACGCGTTCCTGTGTTGTTGAGGGAATAAACGATTCTTCACCATCATATTTTTCAAGAACCTGTTCGAATTTCTCCTTTTGTTCTTCAGATATTGAGTATCCCTGTTGGGGTCTGGAATGAATACTCAATCCGTTAGCACTTAATTCCTCATTAATTTCTTTTATCCGGTTACGGACCGTTTTGACGCTAATATCAAGAATATATGCTATCATCTTAGCTGTTGTATAATCGGATTCAAGAAGAAGCTCGATAATTCTTCTTTGCTGGCCAGTTAACATATCTCTACCTTCTTCTATTAATTTAAATCAAGGCTTTCCCTTTCTTACTTAAATTTTAAAGGATTTCAAAAACCACTACAATAAAGATATTTGCCACAATTGATATGGTAAAAACTAACAAGTAATAATTAGGGATGAAAAAAAGAGAATATATTTCGCAATCTTAAAATTTCGAATTAGAATGAATTGATTAAAGTGATTGTAGAATTAGTTTAATAATGATTTGAATGAGAATAAATTTCCAATAAATGGATCATGAAGAACTGTATTTTGAAGTTAAAAAATTCCTTGATACTAACATACCAAGGAATTATCTTAATTTATCTATCAGTAAAGTAGGCAGCTTTAAACCGTACTGCTCCTTTTTGGTTCCCATGGAAAAGGGAGATGGTGAATAATTTCGAACGGGTCGGCTGCTTCATTAATCGCTATCCATTCTTGAGTTGTAATTGGAACTACCTGATAAAAAGCTACGGGATCACCATTAGGCAGATACGCTATATTTTTATCTTCATCAATATCCTGCAGCGGCAGTATAAGGACTTCTTTTAGCTGAGTATCGATATCATAATGCAGCTCAGAAAGGTCAATAGTTAGCATTTCCCGCATTGGCTCCTGTTGGTTCACAGGAAGAAAAGCCAAACCTTACAGCGCTGAAACCGGCCATAAACTTTTATAGGTCAAATCATCGCTTAATTCAGTTTCCTCTTCATCAGCATAGGAAGTCGGTCCTTCATCAATTGTTCAAAGTGGTTCGACAGCTAAGATAAGTTCGCAACGCTCGGGAACGATATCTTTATATTCAGCCGGTACGTCCATCTTGTGAGCACCTATACCGGATGTTACAAGTTTCCAGTAAGGTTGATCAAAAGTCGGCGGAACAATATGTATATCGATATGAAGCTTGTTATATCCATATCATGGATATCCTCCTTTAGTGATGAGAGTTCTCTTCTATAGTGGGATGTTCTCGGAGTTTTACAAAACCAAAGCAAAACTTCCTGCTGTTATAACCAGGGGATTGTAACGTCCCTTTGGTTTCTTTTAATGAAGAATTTCTGCAATGTTCTACGGAACTAACTTTAAACACTCCAAAAGGGTGAATCGTCCCCATATTTGGTGTCAATTAAACCTGAGGATGATTTAAAAAACTAAAAAAATCTCTAGAAATAATACTAGAGATTTTAATAATTTTTTCCATATTTCAAAATCAAAAAATTTTTCTTTTCCTTTTTTTAATTTAAAATTGAACAATTTTAAAATATTAGTTTAAACATTAGAAAAACTAATTTTGACCAACACTATTAACCGGAAAATTTTTGAGACCAAGATAAATAAGACATTATAACTTATTCTTATTATATAAGTTATAATTATAATTAGTAGTTTTGGTCAAATCGTTTCTTTGTTTTAGTCAAACTACAATTCAATTGGTCAAACTACAATTCAACTTTACAA
>CANRHC010000048.1 GCA_947630305.1 uncultured Bacilli bacterium | reverse complement strand
AAATTTTCAACTCAAATTTTAATAGTTTTACTTATAATTTTCTTATTCAAATAAATATCTAACAATAGCAGAACATAGCCAGATAGAAGCTAAAAACTGTGGCTTAATAATCCACATTATCCTCATATTCAAAATCCTCTTGAGGCTGATTATTGTCTATATGCCATTTAATATCTGCTATTGTTTCATCAATAGTATTAAAACGTCTATTAAATCTAACGCCAGTGTAGCACTCACCAAACTTTTTTTTATACTCATTAAAGAGATTAAATAATTCTTTGTTTTTATCCATGTTTTTACTTTCTTCAATCAGCATTACAATACCCAGTCATAGTCACCTCTAAAGATCCTAGCACTGACAATAGCTCTAGCTATTAAGCTCTTTTTTCTTTTAGGTTTAACAGGCTGTTCTGGATTATTAGCAGGCTGTTCTGGCTGAGATAACTCTATGGCTTTTATTCTCTGTTGCTGGCTAGTTAGTGTGTGGCTTTCTGATAGAACCTGTCTGTAGCTCTTATTTAATTCTTCTATGACAGCTAATAGTCTCTCTATTGTCCTGTCTTTAGTCTCTAGCTGTTGCTCTAATCTTTTAATCTGGACTTTATAACTCTCTATTAGCTCTTTATAGTAAATGGGGCTGTCCTGCTGTTCTGGCTCTTTTTCCTGCTTCTGTCTCTTTCTGGCTTTAGCTTTTGTATTAATCGGATTAGCTTTTAAATCAGCCTCTAAAAGTTTTAACCCAGTAGCAGTCAGAAAAATAATATTACCACTCTTATAATAAAGCTCTGTGTCTGGCTGTCCTGCTTCAATCTTTTTAAGCCTAGCATAGAGAGCTGGCTTTTTAGCTTTATACTGGCTGGCTAGATCATTTAATGTTTTATCCATTTTAAAAACTCTTTTATTAATTTTAAAAGTATTTTAAAAACTGACTATTAAATTAAACAGCCATGACTTTTAAAACTGGCTTTTAAAATACTCTGTTTAAAATTTTAATAGAAGCAGGATTAAATTTATAGGCTATAGCCGAGAAATAATAGTTAAAAAATACTTTTTTAAAACTCTTTAAAAACTCAGCTTTAAAAAATCTTTTTAATTTTAAAAACCCGCATAAATACTGACTTTTTAAAACTTTTTAAAATTAATTAAAGAAATTTTAACAATATAATATATTATTATATTGTCATATGATATAATAGCCTCAGAAGCATAAATATGCAGATAAAACCTAGAGAAATTTAGAGTTTTAGAAGCTGGAAATAAAATAAATACTTTAACAGAGGAGTTAGAAATGAAAGCTAGATTTAATGGGAATTATGAAATTATTAAAAGTGTAGTTTTAAATAAAAATGAAGAGCTAGTTATAGGTTATAACCCTAACCACCCTATAACTAACTCTAGATATGTATGCTGGTATTATAACAGACAGACTAAAGATTATTTCTGGGGATATTACACAGACACAGAAGAAAGAGCTTTAGACAAACTCAGCTCTAGAAGCAGTTCATTATTTTAAGAGAGGCTTTAAAATGACTTTAAAAGATTTAAAAAACAGTTTTAATAGCTGGATTAAAGAGTTAGAGACCCAGAAAGAAAAAAGCAGTAGCACTATTAAAACATACTCTAATGCTGTCATGTCTTTTATAGACTTCCTAGAAGCTAATGACATAACAGACATTAATAAAACTGCTGTTCTGGATTATAAAAAAGAGTTAGTCAGTCAGAAAGAAACAGGACAGATTAAAACTAGTACAATAAACTCTAGAATAACGATATTAAATAAGCTCTTTAAAGATATTGGGCAGGACAGCCTAAAAGTAGACAGATTAAAGAGCATAGTTAAAACAGCACAGGATGACATTATTAATGAGAGTGATTATAACAGGCTGATACGCTGGGCTTCTAAACTGGGATTAGAAAGAGAGAAGCTAATAATGCAGACATTAGCTGGAACAGGTATTAGGATTAATGAGCTTCAATTCTTTACTGTTGAAGCTCTAAAAAAGAGTAAAGACAGTATTACAGTAACAAATAAAGGTAAAGAAAGATCTATTATAATCCCAGATAAAGTCAGAAAGAGCCTGCTGAGCTATGCCAGAAAGAATAATATTAAATCTGGAATAATATTCCACAGCTCTAAAGATCCTACTAAGATGTTAGATAAAGCATGGATATGGAGAAAGCTTAAATATATAGCAGGACAGGCTAGAGTAAAAAAGTCTAAAGTTCATGCTCATAGCTTTAGGCATTTATATGCACAGCGTTATTTAAAGCTGTACCCACAGGATATTACTAATCTGGCTGATTTATTAGGACACTCTAGTTTAGAGACTACTAGAATTTATGCCAGACTACAGAGCAAAGAGCAGAAAAAAAGAGCTAATGAAATGTTTAAATAGAGAGGTTAGTATGGATATTGATAAAGTCTATAAGCTGTATTTAAAAAGAGCTTCTAAAGATCACTCAGACAAAAAGACAATAGATAAAGATCTTTTTATCATGTTCTGGAATTTAACTGACGCTTTCAGAGAAGGAATTATTGAGTATATAAAAGAGACAGAAGAATTTTAGAGAGAGCCTAGAGGCTCTTTTTTTTTATTTCTAATTAGCCTGGAATTTTACTTATATAGCAATTATAAAATGCAGAACACAGCATAAATATAAGCTATTTAAGCTGTCATTTAATTGTAACAAAACTGTAACGATTAGCTCTCATTTTTCAGAGTAACTGTCATTGTAAAGTGTCATTAAAAGCAGGACAGCCATATATCCCTCTCTAAAATGACATTAATTAATGACACAATGACAGAAAGCATGACACTAATATATAGCCTACTGTCACCGATAAAATCAGTAAATTAATCGTTATCATGACACAATGACACTTATATTATATTAATTAAATAAAATAAAAAATAATATATATATATATATATATATAACTAAAAAATAAAAAATAAAAAAATAAGTCTTTTTTGTCATGACATAGTGTCATTGTGTCATTTTAGCTAATAACTAGCTCTAGAGAGTTATATATATGGCTGTTCTGCTTCTGGAATAAAAGAGATTATTATATGCTGTGTTCTGCTTTTAGCATTACTAAAAGAGAGAGATTATATTACTGTCCTGCTTTTTTGAGAGCAAAAAAAAAGACAGCCTAAGCTGTCTGTAATGATCTAACTAGAACAGGATATAATTTATCCTCTCTTTCTAACCCCTCTTTCATTAGCTGTTCTATATGCTTCCCAGTCTGGATTAGCTTTTAAAAAAGCGTTTTTAAACCGTCTTTTAAAAGTAGTTGCTGTGACAGGGTATCTATAGCCCTCTAGATTAGCCCAGCCAGTGTAGAGAGTATAAGCCATGTTATTGCTAAGATCTTTATAGTTATCAAAATTGAAGTTATTTATAAAAGCTGTAACTGGATCAATGGCTTCTCTAAATTCTCTTAATACCTCTTTACTCTCTGCTGTTGTAGTAAAGCTATTATTAGTCTTAAGTCTTTTATAGCCCTCATAGAGCCAGTTAAATATGCCAGAAAGCTCAGTCATTAGCTTTTTAGTTAAATCTGGATCGGCTCTGTGTTCGTGGCTGTCTAATGGCTCATAATCAACATAACGCTCATTAAATCTGACAAAGTTCATTCTTCTCTCTAGAGCAAAGCTGGGATCATTAACTACTATAAACTCATTAGCAGACATGATTAGTTTAGCTCTGGGCTTAAATGTCACAATGTTTTTATGCTTTAGACAGCCGTCAATAGCCTCTCCTGCTGTCAGTTTTTTAAATATAGCCTCAGCCCCTTTAACATTAGTCTTTAGTTCTGAGGAGATATTTATCATACTGTCTTTTAAAGCAATTCTATTAAACTGTTCTGTAAACTGGCTCATTTCTACATTGGAGATGTTTTTAGAGCCGAACAGAGCCTCAATAATATTTAAATATACTGACTTCCCATTACCACCGTCACCGATTAGATAAGCGCATTTCTGTAGCGAGTTCTCAGTAAAAAGACAATATCCTGCAACCTCTTGAAGCAGTAGCATTTTTTCTAAGTCACCGCTTGTTACTTCTGTTAAAAATTCTAGCCATTTAGGACACTCAGCTTCTGGGATATAGTCATAATCAGCCTTTACTGTTATATAATCAGCCAGTTTAGGCATTCTCAATATTCCTGTGTCTAATTCTAGAGTGCCATTATTAAAGCTCATTAGAGGCTTTTTATTAAACTCTATATGACTATTACATTTATCAGCCAGAAGCTTAATAATACTGCTGGATTTATTCCCAGTAGAGAATTTTCCCATTATCTCAGAAATATAAGCTCTAACGTCTATGTCTGTTTTGAGCTTCCATATTTTGTCCTCATACTCATAGAAGCCAGAACCCTCAGAATAGATTAAGTCATGCTTTTTCATTAGCTCAGAGCATATAACAGTCTCAATAGGAGCTCTTTTACATTCTTTCTCTAATTCTTTCAGCCAGAAGCTATTAAATATCTCAGCCTCTTTTAAGTAATTGAAGATCGTGGCTATTTCAACGTTGCTGTGAAAGCGACAGGCTTTTTTAATAAATGTTTCAAAGCCCTGTCTGTCACCTTTAAAGCTCTCAGCCAGATATTTTAATCCGTCCTGTGTAGTATCTAATATGCCTTTTATTTCTTCATTAGCTTCATAGTATTCTGATACGTCTTTAAATCCGTCTGGAACAGTAGCAGTCTTAAATGGGATATGATTATTAAATAAAAGCTCTGAGTTCTTTCTGGTAAAGCTTTTTCCTGCTTCGTCACTATCAAAGATTAGGATTATATCTCTTTTTTGTCTGGTAACTCTTTTAGCACAGCTTAAAAATTCTATTTCCTGTTCTGGGCTGAAAGTGCCAGTAATGGGAGATAGCACCGCATAGCCCTCTTGATAGAAAGTCATAGCATCGAATGCACCCTCTGCTATTATTAGAGGTGTTTTCCTGTTAACTGTATCTAAGCCCCAGCAAATTTGAGCGCCATAATCAGCAACTTTAGCTTTCCGATATTTCGGATTCTCTTTAGATGGTGTATAATTAGGATTAAGCCTAGTGCAGTAATAAACAGGCTTCCCATTCTTGAAGTATGGGATAACTAATCTATCCTGTTTAACGCTGTAACCTAGTTTTAGCTCAGCTATTGTCATTTCAGCTTTAGACTTTAGCCTAGCCCCTAGATAGCTTAAAAACTCATTATTTTGCAGTAATTGCTTATGCCAGTAATCTACTGTTGCTGGTAGCTCTAACTGCTTTTTTAGTAATTCGCTGGTATTACAATGTCCCCATTTAACATTAATGCCAGTTTTTTTTATGAGTTCATTTAGAGCTTCTGTTTTATCGCCATTATGATTAAGTAAAGCGCATAGTTCTATAACATCGCCATACTGTCCTGTTTTATTGTCTTTAAATCTGTCTGGCTGGGCTTTACCTATCATAAAACAGGTTGGATTATTACCGCCAGCTAAAGAGTATGCCCTCATATAATTATTGTCCTCATGATCTATCAGAGCCATTTCTTGAGCATAGTCAATGCAGTTTATTCTGGATTTAATCTCCTCTGCAACCTCTTTAAACGTTAAACCGTCTTTCATTGTTACCTCTTAAATTGTTATACATTTCACTTAATTCTATTAGTTCTGAGCTAATATGATTCTCAGCCTCATAGTCACAGACTTTTATAATCTCATTAGCTAGATCAAAATATTTATCAAATAATTCTAATACTTCACTGTCAAAATATTTATGTCTGTTAGATGTACTAAAGCAACTTGATCTAAGTTTTTCAGCAGACTTTTTAATATCTTTTAACAGCTTTTTCTTCTCTTTAACCTCTTTCATGTTCAATATAGCTATACTGTCACTCATTTAATTTTATTTCCTTTCTGTTTATTCTAGAAAGCTCTAGCACCTCTAGAGTAAAGTCAGAAAGCAGATTATAAAGACAATAGGCTTCAATCCTAAAGCTTAAGCTATATCTATTTCTGTCCTGTGAGATAGCTCTAAGTTTATTTAACAGCTTTCTAGATAATTTCCTAAATTCTTTAGACATTCTCTGACTTCTCACTTTCTAAAAAGCCCATATAACGCTTATGAAAATAACTAGCTGGAATTTTACCTGCTGTGACTTTAGAACCCAGAGCTGATAGCTCTCTATTTAAGTCTTTAATAACATAATACGCTTTAGACTTTTTGCAGTTTAAAAGTCTTTCAATGTCAGAAGCATTATAAATACTTTTACATTCCATAATATAAAACTCCTGTTCTATTAAATCTATTCCATTGTATCACAAACTCTACAAAGTGTGGTAAAATTTATTAATAGAAGATATTTTGAAAAGAATTTTAAAAGAAAAGAGATTTAAGTATGAATAAAGAAACATTAGAAATGTTAAATAGACTTGAGAGGAAAAAGCCCCAGAAAAAGTCAGAAGCAGAAGTTTTTCTAGGTAACTGTCTTAAAAACTCTAGAAAAAGACGAGGCATGACACAGAGCGAGCTAGCCTCTTTTGCTGGTATTAGTCAATCAGCCTATGCCAGCTATGAAAGTGGCTATAGGAGCTGTCCTGCTACTGTATTAATTAAAATAGCTGATGTTTTAAAAATGCCAGTAGAATTTATACTGGAACAAACTAGAGAGTATGAACAGAGCCAGTCATATAAAGATCTAGAGCGAGTAATTAATGATGTACCTCTAGATGATTTAGAGGCTTTTGCTGAGGCTTTTGAGATAGAGCTAGCTAAGTATTACAGTAAAGATGAAAGAGACACCCCAGCCATTAAATGGGCTGGTAAAGGAATAGACATAGCTAAAAAAGTCAATAAAAGAGGGCAGGATATGATAGAGCAATTTATAGATAGTGTCATGTCTAACCCCACAATGCTAAAGCAGACAGCACCATAAAAGATCCTGTCTGTTCTGAGAGGAGTTAAAACTGTGAAACGGTCAGAGCTAATTAAAGAGCTGGCTTCTGAAGCCCATGTTACTCAGACTAAAGCCAGAGAAATTATTAAATCATTAACAGGTATTATCACTAATCGGCTTTCTACTGGAGATATTGTAAAGATAGACGGATTAGGACGCTTCCATACTGTCACCTATAACAGCCATAATATTAAAGCTGTCAATGGCTCAGAAATGTGTTTAGAGCCTAGAGTATCACCCAGATTTAGCCCCAGTAAAAAGCTAAAAGAGGCTGTCAAAGCTAATAAAGAGCCAGAAGCAGGACAGGATTAGCTAATATTTCTGTTTTGTTTAAATCTGGCTTTTAAAATAGCCAGTCTCTTAAATTGTAACCGTTTTATTTTAGCTCTAGAGCCGATTTATTAAATCACAGGTTAAATAATATAGCTGATTAGTCACTGCTGATTTAAAGCCTCTCTAGCACTATTTAAAGCAAATTAGAGGAAATTAAAGCCATGAAACAGATAGGATTAGATAAAAGAGCAGAAGCAAAGAGATTATACGAACAGGACGGATTAAAGCTGGTAGAAATAGCTAATAGATTAGGTGTAAAGCCACCCACAGTCAGAGGCTGGAAAGCTAAAGATAAAATTAATGGTAGAGAGTGGCTAAGAGGCTGTAATGCCACTAATCAATGCAACAGTTCTAAGATAAAAGAGCTATATGCTTCATACTTAAATCCTAAAGCCAGAGAGATTTATAAAGCTGTATCAGCAAATAAGAATAAAATAGAGCTTTTAGAAGAAATGATAAATATTAAGTTCTCTAACCTGTTAACAGCCCAGATAAATAGAGATTATAAAGATCCCAGCCAGTCACAGGCTGATAGCATAGCAAACAGGACACTCTCTAATATGATTAAAGATTATTACAATATTCAATCTGGCTTTACTGACGATAGAGAGCTAAATAAAGTAGATATATTACTGGCTGAAATAAACAGAGAGGCGTTTGAAGCTTATGACTAAGAAAGAGACAGCTAGAGAGCTGTATGAAAAAGCAGGATTAACTCTGGCAGAAATAGCCAGACAGTTAGATGTCAGTTATAACACAGTCAGAAGCTGGAAATATAGAGATAGCATTAAAGGCTCTCACTGGCTGGAAAAATACACTTCTAGAAAGCGTTGCATGACACAGAGCCAGCTAGATAACTTAAATTATTATCAGTCTGGGAATTATGCCTCATTTAAGCATGGCTTATTCAGTGACAGGCTAAGCCCAGAAGCTCTAGCTCTTTATAATGCAGAGTTTAAAGACAAAGCCAGTAACTATTATATTAAAGCTATTTATATTGAGTTCTGTCGCTTTATATGCTGTCAGAGAGGATTAGATTATTCCCACCCCAGAGGCTTAAATGAAGAAAGCAAACTAGCTATGAGGCTATGCAAAATGATAGCTTCATATAGCCAGATTAAAGATATTATAAGAGTATTAGACAGTCTGGCAGATATGGAGCTAGAGCCAGAACAGGACATTAAGCTAGCCCAGATTATAGACATTAGCTTAAGCCAGGAATTAGAGAAAGCCAGCCATTACTTTAAAGCCTCAGAACAGCTATTAGCAGTAGCTTAAAAGCTTATGCTTATAATATTCTGTCCTGTTAATCTGGATCAGAGTTTAAAGATAAATAAAATATAAGATAAACAAATAAAGCCAGCAGTCAGAAGCTTATAACTTCTGATTAGCTGGCTGTTTTATTTAAATAATATTTTGTCCTGTAATTCTGGATCAGCTATTAATTTTTCTTCAATCTCAATAGCCCCAGAAACGACTTCTAGATCATTTAAAGTTTTTTCAAGTATGGAGATATATTTATCATTATTACTATAACCTGTCTCTGTCTTAAGTATCTCAATAGCCTCAGAGACAGAGCTATTAGCATCATATAAAGCTCTTAATATTTCATTACTCATAATATTACCTCTCAAAAATGTTGCAAAAATGCACCCATTTTGAATCTTGAACCCCTAAAAGTTTCAAAAAAGAAAACTAGAAACAAGTTTCAAAAGTTTCAAAAAACAGGACAGACTATATATCAGTAAAGCCGATTATAACCGATAAAATGAGCTGACTTTCTTCAATGCAGACAAAGACAATAGCTGTCTGTTAATCAGCATTGAAGCTAAGTCAGCCATTAATGCTATAATCAGAGATACAATTGACATACTAGAGAGCCTGTCCTGTCATTAGGATTAGCTCTCTTTTTCTGTTTCAACGATCATTTCAGCTACTGATCCATAGCCTAAAGAGTGTATTAGCTGAGCAACTTTATCAGCCCCAGCTACTTTTACTAGTTCTGTGACATTAGAGGCTATTTCTTCTGTCCTGCTGTCTATTCCATTGTCTGGCAGTCTGTCCTGCTTATTACTGTCTGGCAGGACATCATATATAGGCTTTTTACCCAGCAGAACCATAGCCATGTCAAAGCCTGTTTGAAAGCCAGTAAACAGAGCATTACTGTATAGCTCTACTGATATATCATCTAAGCAGTTATAGACTTTAGAAGTATCTTTCATGCTGGCTAGATCAATGTCATATTCCTCTTTTATTCTGTCTGAGATATATTCCATAGGATCATTAATATAAGACGGATTAGAGCCAAACATAGGCTCAAGCTGTGAGTATTCTCTATAATTCTTTAATAAGCTTAATATCAGTTCGTTCTGTGTCATGTATAACCCCCAGTTATTTTAAATTTAAAATAAGACAGCCAGACAAATAGCTGTCTTAAATGCAGAGTGTTTTATTAATCTTTTACTAGGCTGTTAAAATAAGCCTCTATAATGGCTTTTAATGAAGCACTAAAAGTAGAGTAGCCCAGAGCCTGTCTGTAATGATTTATCATGTCTATTAAATCTACTGGTAAAGTGACTGTCACTTTTTTAGTTTTTCCTGTGGCAGTAGCCCCTCTATCTTTACCTAGAGCTTCTATAGCCTCATATATTTTGCTATTGTCTGGCATAATCACCTCTCTATGATTTATTAATATAATTATACCATAAAATAAGCAAAATAGCATATAAAATAATATACAATAATATGCAAAATAATTGCATAAAAGTATTACTTATATCTTATATAATAAGACATCGGCGTTATAACTAGAAGCTATATATAAGCAAAAGCGTTATAAAAAATGGCAAATAAAATACATTCCACGACATTCTATTTTATGAAAAATTTTCAACTCAAATTTTAATAGTTTTACTTATAATTTTCTTATTCAAATAAATATCTAACAATAGCAGAACATAAACAGATATAAGCTAGAAAAAGACATCTTCTGGATAGTCAAAATCCTCTTGAGGCTGATTATTATCAATATGCCATTTAATATCTGCTATTGTTTCTTCAATAGTATTAAAATTCTGATTAAATCCTATGCCAGTGTAGCACTCACCAAACTTTTTTTTATACTCATTAAAGAGATTAAATAATTCTTTGTTTTTAT
>CANRHC010000047.1 GCA_947630305.1 uncultured Bacilli bacterium | reverse complement strand
AAAAAACTCTCAACCCCTCATAAATAGGGACATTGAGAGTTTTTGCCTTTTTAAAACTGTCAAACGTGAGATTATACACTTTTTTAAAACAAATATCAACTACCAAAAAAAAGAAATGTAATAATAAACGCCATAACAATACCAACCATATCAGCAAACAACCCAGCAGACAAAGCATGCTTAGTCTTAGTAACCTTAATAGAACCAAAATATAAAGCTAAAACATAAATAGTTGTATCAGTACATCCTTGTAAAGTTGAAGCAAGACGCCCAATAAAAGAATCAGGACCATAAATAGAAAAAATATTATTCATAATAGCCAAAGTTGCCGTTCCACTAATAGGCCTTATAAAAGCCATCGGTAAAATACTAATAGGAACTCCAACTTGATTTAATAAAGGATTTAAAAAAGAAAAAAGAAACTCCAAAAAATGCGAATTTAAAAAAAGATTAATCGCAAAAACCATTGCAATAACCGAAGGAGCAATATGAAAAATAGTTAAAATTCCATCCTTAGCCCCTACTAAAAAAGAATCATAAATATTAGTTTTTCTCCTAACAGCATAAATTAAAATAAACAAAACAAAAGTAGGCACAATATAATTAGATATTTCCCTCATTATTTCTTCCTCCTTTTAAAATAATCAAAAGTAAGACCTGCAATACTAGAACATAACGTAGCCAAAATACTAGTAATAATAATTTCTGATGGATTAGCACTTTGATACATTAGCCTCATCGCAATCACAGTTGTAGGAATAATAGTTACCCCAGCCGTATTCAAAATTAAAAAAGTTACCATCGCATCAGTTGCCTCATCCTTTCTCGGATTATCCTTTTGTAAACATTCCATAGCCTTTAACCCAAAAGGAGTTGCAGCACTACCCAACCCCAAAGCATTAGCAGCAATATTAGAAGCAATATAACCTAAAGCAGGATGATCCAAAGATAAAGATGGAAACAACTTAGAAAGAAAAGGCTTAACTAAATTAGAAAATCTAGACAATAAACCAGAATCTTCAGCAATTTGCATAATCCCAGACCACAAAACAATTAAAGGAAGCATATCCCATAACAACTTAATACCATCAATACCACCCTTTAAAATTTGATCATTTAAAGAACCAACATTACCGCTCAAAATCATATAAAAAGAAGCAATTAAAACAAAACTTATCCAAATAACATTTACCATCTAAACAACCACCTAAAAAACCTAACTAAAAAATTATCTTTATGTTCTTCTTTAATCTCTTCTTTTTCACTATAAATCTTAACACTACCCAATAACTTATCCTTCAAATAAACATTAGCAACCCCAACATCATCCATACCTTGATTATTAATCTCATAACTAATCTTAATTTTAGATTGCTCATCCAAAGTTAAAAGAGCATAAAAATCATCTCTTAAATAATACTTATCTTCAATTTTTTGACTTTTATCTAATAATTTAACCCTTTCATAATTTTTAAAAACACTCTCATGTAACGTTTGATGATCATCAAAATCATTTCCATCATTTAAAGTAACAACAATAGAAGTACGATCATTATCAACAGCCGCAGTAACTAAAGTCCTCCTCGCCTTTTTAGTAAAACCAGTTTTACCACCAATCAATTTTTCATAACTAAATAATAACTTATTCTTATTTTTCCAAACATAAGTCTTACCATTAGTTTTAGCCGTATAATTCTTAGTTTTAATAATCTCTTTAAAAACATCATTAGATAAAGCATACCTCATCAACAAAGCCATATCATAAGCAGTAGAAGTATTACCATTCCCCTCATCATCTTCCAAACCATGAGGATTTAAAAAATTAGTATTACTCATTTTAAGTTCATATGCCTTATCATTCATCATTTTAACAAAATTATCAATATTCCCACCTACCGCATAAGCAATTTCAATAGCCGCATCATTACCACTTCTAAGCATCAAACCATAAAGCAAATCCCTTAAAGTAATCTCCTCACCCATATTAATATAAATTGCACTACCATAAGCTTTCAAAACCTCACTTCCAACCTTAACAACAGTATTTAAATCTTTATTCTCAATAGCAATAATACAAGTCATAATCTTAGACGTACTAGCAATTAACTTTTCTTTATCACTATTATATTCTTCTAAAATCCTTCCCGAATCACCATCCATTACAACATAACTTTCCGCACTAATAGCCAAAACATTAAAAGGAATTAATAAAAAAATAAAAAAAAGCAAATATTTCATATCCTCACCTAAAAAAATTCTATGAAAAAAAGGACCAATTTAGTCCTAATCATCTTCATAATCATAAATACCATGAATTTTTTCTAAAACACTAATAGAAGGTTTATCTAAAACCCATTTATCATCATAATAAAACACCTTAAAATCAATACTATAATCAATCCGCTTCTCCTCTTCATCCATTTTCTTCAATATCAAATGAAGCCTTTCATCCAAAGTATCATACTTAAAAGGATTATCATTAATCTCCTCTAAAGCTAAATTTTTACTATTTTCATAATCATAAACCGTAATTAAAACCGAAATAACAGCCTCATCACCATTATACTTTTCATCTTTAACCTTATACTCTAAATCAGTATATTGCCTTTTCATAATTAATTCATATAAAGATTTATCCTCATCATCTAACTGCTGTTCTTCTAAAATATCATTTAAAGATTGTCTAACCAATTCATCATGATTCTTAAACTTATTTAAATAACTTTCAACTTCAAACCTAGCATCAGTCTTAGTACATCCACAAAAAAACAAACATAAAAAAATAAGAAAAAAAACTCTCATAACCTCTCCTGATATGATATATCTATCAAATGAGCTAAATGATGAATCACCATAGAATCATTATTATCCAAATAATCCTTCATTTTTATTAAAGCATCTTTATAACTTAAAGGAGATTCATGAAACAACTCAAAATACAAATAATAACACTTGTCAACATTTTCACAAACCTTTAAATTATCTAACTCCATCAAAATCAACTTTTTTTCCTTAACAGTCCTTCTAAGCAAATCACCCTTTATCTTCTTATCACCTACCTGATACTTTAAATCAAAAACCTTTAAAGCATTAACAATTTCATTAATATTATTCTCATCTTCAACTAATAACTTACTCTTAAAAATAACCTTACCATCACGAACCTCTACAAAAAGACTAGTCTTACAATCACTAATTAAAAAACCATTTATTTTATCTTTACTATTCTTACAAATAGTCTTATTCTTAATATTTTCAATAAAATCATTATCTAAAACTATCTCATAACTTAAAAAATCAACTATAACCTGATGCTTAACCTTAAATAAAGGCGTCTTCTTAATAGCTAAAATAAAATCATCTCTCTCCCATTCATAAAATTCATAAAATTCATCTTGAAGATTTACTAAAATATCATAATAAAAATTCATTTGTCGCATCCTTTCTTAATTCCAAAAAGTAAAAATAAAAGACCAATTATAAAACAATTACATTCTACTCTTCTAATAATAAAATAAACATATTCTAAAAAAGTATACCCAATAGTAAACAAATTTAAATACAAAATACTAAAAAAAAGACCAACACTACATAAAATAATTGCCAAAAAATAATATCTCATACAATTATTTTATTTCTTATTTAAAAAAAATATTATATAATTAGTATAGGAGTGATTAAAAATGAAATTTATAAAATACGTTATTTTAGGAATTATCCAAGGAATTACAGAACCTTTACCAATATCATCAAGTGGACACCTAGTTTTAATCAAAAATTTATTTAACACTAATATGTTAAACGATGTTAACTTTGAAATATTTGTTAACTTTGGATCATTCTTAGCAATATTCTATATTTTTAGAAAAGAAATTATTAAATTACTAAAAGGATTCTTTGGTCAAATATTTAACAAAAAACAAGCAAATTATCAAAAAGATTTTAAATATTGCTTATTAATAATCATTGGAAGTATCCCAGCTGGTATTGCCGGAATTTTATTTAAAGATAAAATAGATACATTTCAAGAAAATCTAAAAATATTAGGAAGTGCATTTTTAATAACAGCTTTAGCCTTATTTTTAGTCAGAAATTGCAATGGTAAAAAAACAGATAACGACATAAGCTACAAAGATGCCATAATCATTGGTTTAATGCAAATGATAGCTTTAATTCCGGGAATAAGCCGAAGTGGAGCCGTATTAGTTGGTTGCCTTCTATGTGGATTAAACAAAGAAGCATCTTTAAAATACACTTTCATGCTATACTTTCCAGTAAGCGTAGCATCAATGGGATTAGGCATCCTAGATTTAATGGAAACAAACAACATAAGCAACTTAATATTACCTTACCTAATAGGATTAATATCATCAGGATTAGTTACCTATTTTTCCTATCAATGGTTAAGTAACTGGGTTAAAAAAGGCAAACTATGGAAATTCTCCATATACTGCTTATGTTTAGGAATATTTGTATTATTTTATTTTAGATAAAAAAAGGCTGTTTGAAAATTAAATAATTAATTTTCAAACAGTCATTTTTTTTCAGATAAATTTTATATCATCTATTTTATACCAACCCTCAACTAAATCCATACAAACAGCATTAACAGCTAAAACCTTATAATCACCAATATTATCTAACTCTTCTTCATTAGTTATAATCCTATTTTTAACCCCATCATTAATTAACAAAGATAAAACCTTCCTTGGAATACTAGGATCATAAAAACAACAAGAACAAACATCTAAATCTTCACTTAAATATAAATTAGTATACAAATTCACTGTAAAAGAATCTTTAAAATAATTACGTTTTAAATTATTAGAATTATACTCAAAATAAGGAATAATCTTTGATACAACATCCCTTCCCTTAATTAACTTCTTATCAGTCTTAAAAATATTTTGAAATAAATTATTAATCTGAACCTCAATTTTTTCTTTAATATTACCTTCAGCCTCTTCTTGACATATAAGATTATATCTAGTTAAAAATTGCATTAAATTCTTAAGACTATTACTTTCACTTTCATTTAAAATAACATTTTGCTTTTTTAAATTAGCAATATACTTACCTAAACGAATAAACCAAAAAATCAAATTTAATTTTTCTTTCTTCCATTTATCATATTCTAATTTATTATTACCATCCATCTCAAGCTTAGTTTCAATCCTCAATTGCAAAAAATGAATCTCTTCAATTTTCATAATTATCTTAGAATATTCACCAACAACATCATTTAAAGAAACAGCTAAATCTTCTAATTCTTTAGTTTTATCTAATAATTCTTGCATATAACACCTTTTATTCTTTCCACTAATAGTATAACACGAAAAAGCAAATAAAAAAACCGCAAAGCAGTTTTCTTATTTTAAACACATTCAATATACGTGTCAGTTAAGCATCGTAAAGCACAAACACAACTTAAATCAACGGTAAAAAATGAATTTGTTGCAACATATGGATTTAGACTCGTTGTATCTGGATTTTCTTCTAAAACACGACATGTACAACAATTATTATCTACCTTTTCTACCCGAAATATAGATGAAGTAGTTTGAGGCACTACTGGATCTTTTGTAGTAGGCATTGATAATGGTGTCCCATTAGATCCGCAAGTGAAAAGTTGAATTGGTCTAGTATTACATACTAAGCAATTAGGTCCTCCACCAAGTACAGGTCGATCACATGAATCTAAGCAAGAATCTGGACAAGCATTTTGCTGTAAAACTAAGATGACATTTAGTATCTCACAGATGCAATTACAATTATTATCGTTGTTACACATAACATTTTCCCCTTTCCTATATTCTCATTAATAATTTATGTTAAATTTTAAAAATAGTGCATTTTTAAAAAAAGTATAGTATAATTCTTTTAAGAAAGGTTAGATAAAAATGGATCAATGGTTAATATATGTTATTATTATTATTAGTTTATTATTCATAAGTTTAATAATAGCCAAACTAATGCGCAAAGACTTCAACATCGAAGCTAATAAACTAATAACCTATTTAGGTGGCAAAGACAACATCATCAACGCAGAATGCAACATGTCACGTTTTAAAGTTATTTTAAAAGACGTAAGCATCGTTGATAAAGATGCAATAACAAAATTAGGTGCAAAAGGAATAGTCGAAATAGACAATCAACTAAAAATTATTTTTGGCAAAGACGCAAAAGAATTAAAAAGATACATCGACCAATTAATATAAAAGGTGCTGTTGAAAATTAAATAATTAATTTTCCAACAGCACCTTTTTTTACATCTCAATATCAACAATACTAGAAATTGGAATACTCTTATTATCTAAAGTAAGTAAAGAATTACTATTACGACCAACCAAAACAATATCCAAAACATCATCTAAAGTAGTAACCCTAATTTTCTTCTTATAAACAAAATCCTTACTAGCAAAAATATTATTAATAACTTGATTTATATTCTTATCAACCTTCCTTTCAGATTCTAAACTACCATAATAATACATCGTATTATTCTTTATCTCCTTATTAATCGGATTAGAATATACACTTGGCAAATCCCTCTTCAAAATTAACACCTCTTTTTACATTTTATGTTTATTTTAAATTTTTTTGACTCATATTAATATTATGAAAAACAAATTATCAATCATTATTTTTTGGTTCTTTTTTATAATCCTAATTACAATTAGTCTTTTCATAATGTATCATTCAAAATTCATAAGCAATATCTTCATAAACCATTTTGAAAAACAACTATCATGGATAGGACTAGGCATATTTACCTTTATATTATTCAAAATCATCCCCAAAAAATATTTATACAAATATAGTTATCTACTTTACATCATAAACCTAATACTATTACTACTAGTATTATTCATCGGCAAAAACATCAATGGAGCAAAAGCATGGATTAAAATTGAAAACTTTCAATTTCAACCTAGTGAATTAATGAAATTAACATATTCACTATACCTAGCTAACTTTTGCTCAAATAGAACATTTTACACATTAAAAGACGAATTTAAATTCATCTTAAAAGTAATAATAATATTTTTAATACCAGCCATTTTAGTATTTCTAGAACCAGATACAGGAGCAATAATATTCTTACTACTAATCACAATAGTCTTACTATGGAACACCAAAATATCCAAAAAATGGTTTTGGATATTTCTAATAATCATTAATAGCTTAATAACCTTATTTTTCTATTGTTACTTTTTCAAAAGAGACTTACTAATTAAACTATTAGGAACAAGCTTCTTTTATAGAATAGAAAGAGTATTAGATTTTGGTAAAGGAATGCAAATAGAAAACTCAATAACAGCACTAGGAAGTGCCAAAATAATATCTTTTAACATAACAAAACCAGGCATCTACATCCCAGAAGCCCCAACCGACTTTGCCTTCGCCCTATCAAGCAACATCTTCGGAATAACAGGACCAATAACAATCTTAATTTGCTACTTAATATTAGATTTATGCTTAATAAATAGCCAAAAAAAAGAAAAAAAACAAACAAATAAACTACTATTCAAAGCATTTCTAACCATCTTTTTATTTAGCCAATTTGAAAACATCGGAATGAATCTAGGACTATTACCAATAATCGGAATACCCCTACCATTCTTAAGCTATGGCGGATCATTTTTAATCATCCTATTTGCCTTCCTAGGAATTATCTTCAACCAAAAGAAAAGTTTTACTAAAAAAAGTAAAACAATTCATATTCAATATCAATAAGGTATATAATAATTATAAGAATAATTACCATATGGTCTAGGTGGATAATTATTAGGATAAGGAGCCACATTATATATTGGCCTTGGTCTAGTCAAACCAACAGCTGCACCGCCAGTAACAGCTCCTACCAAAAATGGAAAAATAAAGCGATCATCATTATAAGAATAATAACGATTACGCTCACGATAAAAATTATATGGATTCATAAACTACTCCTCTCAAATTAGTTTATGAATTATTTTTAGATTGGTTAAATCTTCTTCCTACCCCTTTTCTTAACCACAGCCTTTTTAACAACAGCCTTCTTCTTAACATGATTACTACTTAATTCTTCTAAAATACCTTCAGCACGCAACCTAACCTCTTTAGCAGTTTCCAAAATTTTTAAACAATTATTATCATTAGCAATAGCCTCTAACTCCAAACAAGTATCCTTAATATGATTAATTTTAATCTTAGCTAAACTAACACGAGTATCATATGACAAACCACTTAATTCATCTTTAATATCATTTAACCTTTTCATAAAAACAGCCTTAGTCTTCGAAACATCAATCTCCTTAACAGCTTCCAATAACTTATTTAAAGAACTCTTAAATTCCTTTTTAGATTCACTTTCAGCTTGAACAAACAAAAGACCAAGACCTAAACCTACTAAAGCACCAGTTATAAACTTACTGTGTTTATTATCCATTACTTTGCACTCTTTTTCTTAGTTGTTGATTTAACCTCAACAACCTCAGCTTCCTCTTTTTTAACTTTCTTCTTAGAAAAAACATTCGTAATCATACTAACAATAGACTCAACAACCTTGTCAGTAACTAAAACAATCTTATCAGTTGTCGTATCTATAATATGAAATAAACTATCTAAAGCATGAACCTTTTGATTAACATTATCAACAGTTCGTTCAACTTTATCTAAAGTAATAATCAATTTAATAGCCAAAACAATCCCAATCAATAAAATAATAATTAACAAAATATAAATAACAATAGGTAAAAACTCTAATAAAAAATTCATTCTACTCATCCTCCTTATTATCATACATAGAATCAATCAGATCAAATAAATCATTTTCCAAAGTAGCACTATCTTCTTCTTTAATATCTTCATCATATATCTTTACACTATCTTCTTTATTAGAAACATCAATAGAATCATAAGAAGACTCCTCAAGTAAATCCTCAATAGACTTTTCAGATTCATACGACTTTTTCAAAGGTTCCTCTTTAGGTTCATCATAAGTTTTTTTCAAAGGTTCTTCTTTTGGTTCATCATAAAACTTTTTCAAAGGCTTAGTAAAACTCTTTTCCAAATCATCCTCTAAAGCTCCAAAAGCCTTCTTCCTAACACTATCAACATCAATCTCCTTCTTACTAACAACCAAATCCTCTTTCCGATAATTTTTATCCAAAACACCATAAACAGGAGATATAACAGGAGATGGCGTAAACTTCTGAGTCCTTACTTCTTCTTTCTTAATAGGATAAGCCCTACCCTTAATTTCCTCAGTCTTTCTCTCCTTAGAAACATTATTTTTTTTCATTTTAGGCTTCTCATAATCAATTAAATTCAAAGACATACTCTTAGTCTTTTCTTCATCTTCATTAATAACACTATTTTTCATATCATCAAATTCATGATCATCAAAAGCAGGAAAATCAAAAGTCTTTTCAGCCTTAAACAACTCACGATCAGTAACAACTTGTTCCTCTTCAGTAGCTTTAAAAGAAGGCCTTTCAACTTTCTTAGGTGGTTCAGCTGGTGCAATCTTTACCTTAGGTTCCTCAACAGGAACTTCAATCTCCTCAACCTCAAACAAAACATTTTTCAACTTATTAAACAATTTCATTTAATATACCCACTTTCTTATCTTCTTATAAAATCAGGATCAACCTTTTCAGTTTCTTCCTCATATTGACCATATTCCTCAGCAATTTGTAAATAACTACTTTCAGTATCAGCCGTCTCAAATATATTATACTCAACCTCGCTTGATTTTAAAGAACTTTCTTCCATAAGACTTTTCAAAACAGTATCTTGATACTTAACAGATGACAATATCGACATAGAATAAGCAATCGCCTCTTTTAAAGAATCATCAGATACTATCACTTCTATTTTAGCATAATTGTACATGATTTCAATAAAATATTTTTCATTTGCCATTTTTTTAATCTCAACATAACCAAACTTATCACCATTTCTTATACTTCGACTAAAAACAACATCATCTTTCTCAACATAATCCTCTACAACTTTATTATAATAACTAACCAAATCAATATATAAATAATAATAATCATTATCCTTAGAAAAAACCTCATTAGTACCAGTAGACTTAATAATACGAACACCTTTAGGCAAATAAAACAAATAACCTTTCCTATTTTCATTAGAAATTTGATAAGAACTATTAATAGCATCTGATATAATCTGATCATAACTTAAACTAGAAATATTTGCACAACCACAAGCTAATAATAAGAGTAGAAATAAAAATATCTTTTTCATTCTATCACCTGACATAAAAAAATTATATCACGAAATAGACTTTTTTGTAAATTGCTTATTAGATAATCAAAAGAAAAAAAGTGAAGCAAATTTTATCTATTAAAATTTATTTAAAAGAACTAAATTGACAAAACAAGTCGAAAACCACAACTGAAGCTCGCATGGCCATATCCACCATTAAAGCTATACACACCAGAACCAATGCCAAGAACAGCCAAACCACTACGAACAATCCATGGACTGCCTCTATCTACAAGCCAGCCTTCATCATCGTGCCAACTACCAGAAGTTCTTGATATAGTTATATATTTCACGGTTTGGAATGGGCCAATTTCTTTTGTTGCATCTCCTAATAAACCACGACTATAAATTGCGTTATTGGTACTATAATCATATTTATCATA
>CANRHC010000046.1 GCA_947630305.1 uncultured Bacilli bacterium | reverse complement strand
GTAGCTGTTTTATTTTCATATACATAAGTTGTTTCAGACTTGTTTAAAATATGTATTTGATCATAAGCGGTTATTGAACACCAATTACCTTCTTTTTGAGTTTTTCTAATCTGCCCTAAGAACTGATTATGCCCGCCGTCTAATACAAATTTAACTACATCACCACGTTCAGCGGTTATTTCATCTCTGTAAATATCACAAGTAAGAACAGCGGCTACATTAGGTTCTCGACTTATATTAACACCGTCTTTTACGGCACAGTCATACCATACATTAGTAGTATGTTTCATCAATTTGATTTTAATATCTTGCGCCCCTATTTGACTTAGAGCCATTGTTAACCTCCTGTTCTAACTACTTTGTGAATTTTGCCATTGTTCCCGGCGTGCCTGAACCTGTTCATATTTAATTTGATCATCCGTAGTAGCTGAACCAACAGCGGTTTTTGTTGCACCTTTAACCTCTGCGCTCCAACCTTTAGCTTCACCGGCTACTAATAAATGGTGTCTTTCAGCTGAAGGTGAATAAGGCAATTCCTGATTTTTCTGCGGGTGATATTCAACAAAAGTAACAGAAAACGTATAATCGTTTAAATCCTCATAATCTTCAACGTATGAATAATCCTGAAGTAGAACTGTAACATGAGTTGAAGGTTGATCATGAGTTCTAATAATCGTTAACTCTATCGGTTCTCTATCGTTTTTAATTCCCCATACTAAATCCGTATAGAACCGAATACCCTGTAAATCATCTTTAAAGGTAAAAGGATAAGCCTCTTTTGTAATCGAAAAGTCAAACTTGAAAGTTTGCGCCCCGTCTAATTGAGCAATTGTAAAAGGTTGTCCATTTACTAGTGTTTCTAGTTTTGTCTTATCCTCATTACTAATTGTTATACTAGCCGGTGTTTGGGGGAGTAGAATATCCTCATCCTTAACCGTCAAATACACTTTATAAATATCTGATATAACATTCATCTATTCTACCCCACAGCAATTCCTCTAGGATCGTTATATAAAATATCATCTATAACTTCACCTAACATACTACTAAACTTATCTATCGTGAAATTAAGATCTTCATTGTTATTAATCGTTCCTATCTCTACTGATACGTTAACAGGCGTGTTATTAACTACACCAGAGCCGGTTAAAGTGGTATTAGAATTACTTCTACCATCTAATAAAGCTCTCGATTCTTGGTTAGTAAAAACTCTTTCGCCGCCGTTAAAAGCAACAAGTTCAGCACCAGTTTCACCTACCCAGCGTACACCCGGTGTAGCTGAACGTGTACCAACAGCATAACCATACCAACCGTTTTTACTTGCTCTTCTTGGATTAACAACAGCTGAAATACTTCCATAACGCTTGATCATGTAGTTTAATGCCGCATAAACATTTGCTAATGGATCATAGATATTACCAGATAAACTAGGATTTCTATAAGCCGCAAAAGTATCAGGTATTACCTGTAATAAACCTCTAGAGTTTTGCCCTATCGCAGCGTTACTATCCCAGTTATTGGTGTCGTTAGGATTTCCGCTTGATTCACGCATGATTGCATATAAGACGTCATTTGTTAAGCTTAAAGGCTGTCCTAACATTTGTAGTGCCTGTTGTACAATCCCAGTCCATTGAGCGACCCCCGCATCAGGGGACCAACTAACATTGCCCATTCCTGAACCTAGAGCGGTTGGATTATATTTAGCGTTATAAGCTTGTTGAAGAATAGCCGCTAAAGTATTTCCTACAGCGTGTCCCCCATCAAGAGCAACAAAGCCCGTAGCATCACTTCTAGGTCTATGCTTAACTTCACCATTACCGGTATTACCACCGATATAGTCAATTGTTCCACCGTTAACACCAGCTACTAGTTCAATATGCCTGTTACTGAAAATAGCGGCATAACCCGGCTGCGGTGTTTGTGTCCAACGACCATTAGCCTGCGCCCACGCTGTAACATCAGGAACGTAATTAGTAGCGGGGAATGGTACACCAACGTTTTCAGCACAATATCGTACGAACGATACGCACCAAGCACCAAGATTTCCATAACGAGCTCCGAACATTGAAGAACCGTTTAAGCCGCCTGAACCTTTATAACCGACATACTTCATAGCTTCTTGAATAATAGCCGGCACCGCTGTTGGTGAGGCGTTTTCAACCGCTGATAAATCCATATCGGTTACTTTGGCTATTAAGTCTAAAGCCCCTTGTTGACTTAAGAAGTCCATTGTTTCAGCGGCGTTGAAATTACCATTAGCAAACGAATCTTGCATAGAATTAATAACATTCGTTATCCAACTTTGAACTTCATCCGGTGTCATACCTTGAATTAAACCGGCTAGCATCATTTGCCCAATCCACATCATGTAATCAGACGGTGAGTGGATACCTAAACCTGTTTCAAACGTTGTCTTTAACTGTTGAACTAATTCAGCAGCGGTTGAGATTACAGCCCCTTTCTTACTATTAATACCGTTGATCAAACTTGTCATCATTTGATTACCAACAGTTAAGAAAGCCGGAGGTAATGTATTCATTACTTGCATAATGCCATTAGCTAATAGCTGAAAAGCGGCTTTAACACTAATGGATAGAGCGTTTACTATTACTAGTGTTTGAGCTGCTAAAGCAGTCCATGCACTTAGATAAGTTACTGTTAATTCACCTACTAAAGCTATGATACCGGCGTTCATTACACCTATACCGGCTACAACCATTCCAGCCATTGAAGTAATAACTGAAACAGCAGCACTTTGAACACTTACTAGAACAGTTTGAAAAGCGGGTATTAAAGCTAATAAAGCCGCACCGCTTTGAGCTACTAAGGCTTGTATTTGTCCAGCCATAATAGCTTGAAGCTGAATAAAATAAGCTTGAGCTACTGGTATAACAGCCCCTAAAGAAGCCCCTAGTAATACTGGTATTTGAACTAAATTAGCGTTAATACCAGCTACCATATTAGCTGAATCCTGAATAACAACACTAGACATAGTAGTAAACATTGATATTCCTTGAGCTACTATAGCGGCGTTACTATCAGTAACAGTTTGTAGGATTAAAGCATAACCTGTTTGAATTTCAGTTTGTAGTTGAGCTAGTTGAGTTTTAGTAGCTTCTATTTGAGCGGTATAATCGATAATTTGAGTGCTAGCTTGATCTTGTTCTCCACCGCCGCTAAATAGGCTTGTAATTGAGTTCCATGCACTAGAAGCCCAAGAAGTAACGCCTTCCCACATAGACTGCATACCTTGCAAGAAGCCGGTTATTAGATTACCACCTATTTCGTTAAAAACGGTTGAGGGTGAAGCTATACCAAAGATACCTTTAACGTTATCTACAACCCAGTTCCAACTATCAGTAAACCAACCCGTAACACTAGACCAAGTATTTTGTAAGCCTGTTAGAAAACCTTGAATAAGGTTAGAACCCCATTCAGTAGCAGCTGCCCACCAGCCGGAAACAGTATTTGTTAAGTTAAACCAAAAGTTTTGAACCGTTATTATAGCTTCATTCCAGCCTTGAGCTAGAGCGGTAAAAAAGCCTGATATATTAGTCCATGCATTTTGAAAAGCCCCAACAATAGCATTCCAAGCCTCTATAAGAGCGTTTCTAAAACCTTCATTGGTATTCCATAAATAAATAATTCCAGCGGTTAACGCACCAAGAGCGGTTACTACCAACATAATAGGGTTAAGGCTCATTACTAGATTTAAAGCGGCTTGAGCTATAGTCATTCCTTCAGTAGCGGCTGTAATACTTGTTATTATTCCACTAACAAAACTATAAGTTTGATAAGCTAATAAAGCCCCACCTATTGAACTTAAGGCAAATCCTACAGCTTCTCCATGATCAACAAGCCAAGTAAAAGCATCTATAATATTAGTAAGAACAGTAGGAGTAGCCCCAACTAATGTAGAAATAAAATCGGCTACTTTTGGTGTTAAATCAGCTATTGTACTAGAAAGAGTATCTAAAGCATTTTGAAAATCAGGATCATTTGCGAGTTGTCCTAAAGCTTCTGAAACAGGTTCAAAAGCGTGTTGGGCGGTATTGGTAAATTGTGTCCATAACTGCCCGAACGTTACATCCATACTTTGGAATTTTGCGTTTATTTCATCACTAGAACCAATTAAAGCGTTTTTAACAACTTCAGCGGTTATTTTACCTTCAGCCGCTAATTCTCTTATTTGCCCTCTAGGAACGCCCATAGAATTAGCTATAACATTAATGAGTTCAGGGGCGTTTTCTAGAACAGAGTTTAATTCATCTCCTCGTAACGTTCCTGAAGCTAAACCTTGTGTTAACTGTAGTGTAGCGTTACTCATTTCTTCAGCTGAAGCTCCACTAATAGCAAAAGTTTTGTTTAAATTCGTAGCAAATTTAACCATTTCATCAGTATTAGAAAAAGCATCCCTAGCGTTATTACCTAAAGAAGCTACTAATCCTTCTAAATCCTGATAAGAGCCTCTTGAAGCTTGAGCGGCTTGAAAGATTTTATCTTGTAGTTCTCTTGTTGTTTGTTGAGAACCGTTTATCTTATTGAAAGAATCGTTTACAAGATTTAATCTTGAAGTAGTTTGAGTAATTTCGTCCGACCAATTAAGAACAGACTTAACACCCTGAACACTAGCATAAGTAGCTACTACACCGCCTATAGCCCCCATAAGACTTTTAAAGCCCCCGGCTAAAGTGTCTGCGCTTGATTTACCTTCTCTTAGCTTTTGATTGTGTTTATCCTGTTCTTGAGCGGCTTTCTTTGACTCGTTTTCTAAGTCTCCAATACTTTTATCTAAAGCTTGTGTGGCTTGTTGAAGATTTTTAGCCGCTTTCGGGTCTAAACTTTTACTTAATTCTAGATTGTTTAAGTTAGTACTTAATGTAGAAATAGCATTAGAAATATTTCTTAGTTGAGGTGTAAAATTATCTGTTAAGGAAATAGCAGTATTTAAATTATTAGGCATTTATCACCTCTATTTATTTTCTATTTTCTTATTTGCCTCTTTCCTTTCTTCATCTCTTTTATTAGCCCAGTAGTTCAAATTGGCTATGAGATTACCTCTAGCTTCAGGGCTTAACTCATCCCAATCATCACTAGTCCAACCGAACCTATCTGTCATAATCGATAGATAGAAAAACTCTTTATCAGCATATGAACAAGGTCTGTGATTCTTTACGGCTGATTCATATGCCTTTATTCGTTTTTTGTTTCTTCTTCAGCTTCCTCTGATTCTTGTGCTACAGGTGTAAAGTATTTGTCAAATTCGGTTAATAAAGTATTTCTTTCTTGAACGTTTAACATTTTATCTAACAGGTCTGTTGCATTATGAGCTTTCCATGATTCTTGAAGTTCTTTATCTTCTAAATCAGGTTGAACAATTGACTTAACGAGAAGCTCTTTTTGTAGACGTTGTTGGTTTACTTCTTGCCCGTTTTTTCTATGTGTTACAGGGTCAATTGTAGGTTCAAGACATTCTTGAGTTAATCTTTCAGCTTCTACTGAAGAAATAATTCTTAAAATAAAAGGAATACGTTTACCGTCGGAATCGACAAAATTATCAGAAACATAAATTTCAATTGGTTTCTCGACTTTTTTATTTTGTTTTAGAAAAGGATTTGTTGACATTATTTTTCCCCCTATAAAAAATTAAGGGGCTTAAAAGCCCCTCGTATATTTGCATACTTAGTAAAGAAAATTTAGTTTAGAAAATTAAGATAAAAAAATAGCTTAAGCAGCTGCTGCCGCTTCAGCCATCATTAAACCGTCAATAACATCATAAGAACTGATAACTTCAAAACTATCATAAGTACCAGCAAAAGAGGTTGTTTTAACAGCATCATCAACATCTTGACTTGATAGAGTAGCTTCATCAACATTACAATCATAGTAATTTGTAATTTTTTTACCAAGATCGGTTGTTGGATCCCACTCTATAACAGTTATATTGAAATACTCGTCTTTTCCTTCTTTTCTGAATCTTTCTTGAAGTTCAGTCCAAATATTAGTAATATCATAGCCTTCAATGCTGAAAGTACCTTCAACACCTGTAGCTTTATGTAATTTAGCCGCTGTACCTAAAGCACCAACAGCTGTTTTATTCTTTTGATCTTTAAATTCTGATTTAGTAACGTACATACCGTTTTGTTTACTACCATCAGAAAAGTAAAAGTAAATATAGCCTAAAGCTCCATTAGGTATATTTCTAGCATCAATTAATGGATCTCCTGTAATTGCTGTAGCCATTCATTTCACCTTCTTTATTGAATAAAAATAGTCATGTACATTTGTTCTAAAGCGTTAATTGGAGTAATTAATACCTGAACTACAACTGTCCTTTTATCGTATTCTTCAATTACGATACTAGAAGAATCGAATGTATCTATTGCTTTCTTAGCTTCTAGTTCTTCTAAGTACATCTTAATATCTGTTCTTAGAGCTGCTCTACCAGCATCAGTATTAGGTATTCTAGAAGCATAACGGTTATTAAATAGAGCCGCTAAATCGTTACAACATTGGTCTATTACTCTGATAGTTTGGTTTCTTGTCCAATTTTCATCCTGTCCTTCACCAAAATCTGTTAGAGTGTTTATATCTAACCAAGTTCTAACGTGCTGTTGTCTATCTTCACCTCTAGCTAAATGGAAAGCGAAATAACCGCCGTCTATAAGGTTTTCTAATCCACGTTGTGTATAGTTAACATCAACTGTATAAGCCCCTGTATAGTCTAAGTTTCCACAGCTATCCTGAACTTTACATCCAGCTTGTAAACCAGCTACCCAGTAAACTAAATCACCTTCTTGGTTAACGCCTTCATCTTCTAATACATTAGCTACTTGAATAATTCCTTCATAATTAGCCGGTTCTTCAGTAGGCGGCATAACTGTAACAAATTTAATACCTAACTCATCTCTTAAGCGTTTAGTGTATTCAATAAACATTTGTTGTAACTGTTCATTCTTTACTGGTAAAGCTAAGACATGAAATACTTGAGGTTCTAATTTGTTTAAAGCTTCAGAATAATCACCTTGAGTAACTTCACTATTTGAACCGCCGGTTAAAGGAACACCAGCGTTTTCTTCTAGTTGGATTGATCTATTCCAAATAACAAAATCGTTATCTTGTAGCTTTCCTACATTTTTAACAGTCTGTTTATCGACTTCAGCCCCGTCTAAGAAAGTTTTAACAATATATTTAGCTGGTAATGTTCCTTTTAATTCAGCCGGTGTTGCTGAACTGTAACTACCAGTAACAGAAGCTTCTTTGTCTTCACCTTCTTTTTGAGTTGAAAATGAATAAGTAGAAATTTCTTGTTCAGCTTCTTCTTCAGCTGTTTTCTTAGCTTTAATTGTTAATGTGTAGTTTTGGCTTTCTGCTAGACCTGAAAGGAATGTATAAGTAATAGAACCGTCTTGTTGGTCTAGAGTTAATTTACCAGCCTGCGGGCTTAAAGTTGCCGCACCTTGTTTGAGTTCAGGCGTAATCGTATATTCTTCAGCCCCTGTTAAAGTAGCTTTAACAGTGTTATCTGTAACTTCATATGAAACCGTAATTCCAGTTTCACCATAGTTATCTTGAGCTGAACCTTCTTTTAGTTTGATAGTACTTTTAGTAGCTGGTGTAACAGTAGCTGTACATTCACCAGTTGAAAGTAATATCTTAGAACTATCTTGAGCGGCAAAAGCTTGAACGCTGAAAGCCCCATCACCTATATCAGGTGTGATATAGATAGTGATACTATCCGCACTTTCATTAACAGAAACGCCTTTACTTACTTCTTTACCGTCTTTAACAACAGCGGCTTTTGGTTTATAACCAACAGGTAAATTACTGAATTTAACTGTTACTTCACTACCACTAGCTGAAAAAGAAACAGTAGCTTTTGAAAGTTCATTTTCAACTGTTCCACTATCCGGATCAGCTTCAATTGATATTTCTAAATCATTACCACGAGTTCCCGGATATTTAGCTGTACAAATACCATTAGTAGCTTTATCACCTTTACCGTTTAATCTAGCTACTACTAATTCACTAGCCCCGCCTAAGAATATTTCTTTAATTTTTTCAACTTCAGGGGCGGTTGTATCGTAACCAAAAGTATTTAAAGAATTTTTAGCCCAATCTTCAGCCGTAAATACTTTAACCGAATCATCAGCTCCCCAATTCATTTCTAAAGGAATAGCTAAAATGCCTCGGTCTGATACCATAGCTACAGCTCTTTCTTTAGAAACAACGTTAATCTTTGCTCCTAAACCTTTGCTTTCACCAACTGTAGTCCATTTACCACCGATATAAGCCATTTAAATCACCACCTTTTTCTTTAAATAATCAGAAACAGCTTTATCAGCTTGTTCTAGAGTGTATTTTTGGTCTTTATTTAAAGCTGCTCTAGCCGCCCAGTTATGTTCTATAAATCGTTTAGAATTAACTAGAGCTTCATAAGAATAAGTTGTTTCTTGATTTACATTTTGCTTTTCAATCTTTTTCTTTTTCTTCATTATTAAGTCCTATGGTTTCATCCATATCATTCATTAAAATAGGTTCAACACCAGTTAAGAAAGCTTCTCTTTGTATATTAAAAGTAAAGTTATAGCTAGAATCATCTATAGGGTGTGCCTGTCGGTTTAAGGTTAAAACCGGTTTACCGTTTTCGAGATAGAGCCATTTAAGGCATAATAAAACCCTAGAAACAACTTCATTTAGTAACTTAGTGTTTCTAGGGAGTAGTAGTGTTATTGAAAATAAATAGTTAACTTCAACAATTTCTTTCTCAAATTCTATAAACATTAAATCTCTGTTATCTGTATTGATACATTCAATAATGAAACAAGGCTCTTTAATGTTTTGAGCCGGGTTAGCCCGGTAAACAGTAAAATCAGGAAAAGTTTCCTTTAACCTTCTTGAAATTGCTTTTTTTAGTCTATCGATCATTTGAATAAATCTCCAAAATACTTAACTACAATTTCTGAAACTATTTGATCTTTTCTTTTGTCTACATCTTCAACAGCTCTAGTTAACATGAATTTTCCGGGAACCCATCCTCTATGGTTTACCGTCCTATGCCCGTATTCAACATAAACAGCATAATCAGCAGAATTGAATATGTTTCTTGAGTAGGTATCGCCTTTTCTAGTAGTAGCTGGTGAAACAGCCCAACTTCTAGCTAAATTTGAAGTATCTCTTGGTGTTTGTTTAATAGTCCTTTTTAAAACATCCGAAGCTAGTTTATCTAAGGCTTTGAATACAACCTCTTTTTGTGTATCTTTAGAAGCATTCTTAAGCTTTTCAGCGAATTGTTCTAAACCGCTTGTATCAACTTTTATTCCCATTCTGAACCACCTTCATAAACATCTATAACAGTATGTTCTTCATAAGCTTCTAAAGGTATCGACTTTCTAAAATCGTTAATATGAGTTTTGCCAGCTTGTTTATATTTATGAGTTTCGCCGTCATAAGTTATCTCAAGAACAGCCCCCTCTTTAACATCTACATCAACAGCGGTTATAACTCGTACCCTTTTATCAGCTTGAGCCGGTTCATCTTTAGTAGCGGCTTGTTTATCTTGATAACTTAACCTACAAGGAATATCTGTTAATACTGGTGTTAGTTCAAAATCTGTAATACCTGAATCTTCTTCAACTACAGGTTCAAACTCATAAACCGTCATTACACCTGTATTCATTTTATCTATCCATTTTCTACAAGCTCTTAGATACTTATCAGGAATAGGAACGCTCTTATCCATGTTAACCTCTTACTTAGGCGTAACCGATCTAAATCTCATTAAGAAAACCCTATTACCGTATCTCAGGTTATTCAGGCTTTCTAGAATTAGGGCATCACCTGATTTTTCATTGGTGTTATCAAAATCAAAAGAAGTATCATCTTCAGTAATTCCGGATACTAAAGCTATTGTTTCAATTCCTAAAGCTTCAGCACCGCCTAAAGTATATTTCTGATATAAGAACTCACCTATAATCATCCTGATAATTTGAGTATTCATAATTTCAGGAATTGTGCTGATATTACAATAGGTTTTGACATAATCTATTCTTTCTTGAATAGCGTATTCGATTAAATCGTCGTCATCATGAGTAGCTTCATATTTGAATAAAGCCTTAAGCAGGCTTCTTACTGAAGAAACGTTTAACTTCATTTTGATCAACCTTTAGCAGCTTTATATAAATCTTCAATAGATTGAGAAGTATCAGTAAGAACGATACTACAAGGAGCTTTAGGATAAACAACAGCAAAACGTGAAATAGCCGTTAAGATATACTTAACTGGTCTAGGTTCATAATTAGCTATAACAGCTATACCGCCTTGGTTCTTTAGAACTATTCCGTCTTGTTGTGCTAGTGTTAATTCTTCAGCTGTATAACCTACTGGTGTAGCCCCTAACTTAATGTTAGGCATGATAATAATTTTGTCAGTAGGTAAAAATGGATGCTGAACTTTGTTAATATCAGTCCAGAAATAGTCATTACCTTGATTGTCTTGAACTTTAACAACTTCCCATTTTAGATATTTAGCTAAACCTGAAATAACTTCTTCTTCTGTT
Source organism: uncultured Bacilli bacterium (assembly GCA_947630305.1). Classification (GTDB taxonomy): domain Bacteria; phylum Bacillota_I; class Bacilli_A; order RF39; family UBA660; genus Ventrenecus. Next base: position 152 of record CANRHC010000046.1, on the reverse strand, counting down.
AATTCGTTTCTAGCTTTAGCTTCTTCAACGCCTAAAACAGTAGCTCTAAACTTTTCGTTTAAACTGATTTTAGATATTTGTTCATCAGTTAAAAGAATTGTAGCTAAACGTTTTCCGTATTTCTTACTAATAATTCTGTTGTAATATCTACC
>CANRHC010000045.1 GCA_947630305.1 uncultured Bacilli bacterium | reverse complement strand
TATTATATTTAGATCAAGAAACACCATTACAGGAAGATACACAAAATGCAGGATGGAAAGGAAAAATAACCTTAAGTACAGAATATAAAGAAGATAAATTTGCTAATAGTGGAACATTAAGACAAATTGGATATTATGGTACAGATGGAATGTGGAACTATAAAAATAACATAACAAAAATAGTAATAGAAACAAAGAAAAAAATAAAAACAGCAGGCGAAGGACAAGCAGTACATGGCCCATTTGATGAAAGTAGTACAGGTGATAGTGCTATTCAAAGTTATGTTGTTTGTGAAACAGGAGATACAAATTGTATAGGGTATTTACAAGGAGATGGAGGGATAAAATTAAATAGTAATAGTTCATATTTATTTAAGGACTTTATTAAAGTAGTGGAAATAGAAGGAATAGAAAACTTAGACACAAGAGATGTAACAGATATGAGTAGTATGTTTGACGGATGTAGTCAATTACAATCTTTAGATTTAAGTCATTTTGATACAAGTCGTGTAACAGCTATGAGATATATGTTTAGAGGAATGAGCAACTTAACAAATTTAATTTTAGGAGACAATTTTAATACAAGTAGTGTAACAGATATGTATAATATGTTTTCAGGATGTAGCCAATTACAAGAATTAGATTTAAGTAATTTTGATACAAGTAGTGTAACAAATATGAGTTATATGTTTTCTGGAATGAGTAACTTACAAGCCTTAACTTTAGGAGACAATTTTAATACAAGTCGTGTGACAGATATGCAATGTATGTTTTCAGGATGTAGCCAATTACAAGAATTAGATTTAAGTAATTTTGATACAAGTAGTGTAGAATATATGCATAATATGTTTAGCGGAATGAGCAACTTAACAAGTTTAACTTTTGGAGACAATTTTGATACCAGCAATGTAACAACTATGGCTAGTATGTTTTCCAGATGTAGCCAATTACAAAGTTTAGATTTAAGTAGTTTTGATACCAGAAGTGTATATAGTATGAACAGTATGTTTCAAGAAATGAGCAACTTACAAAACTTAGATTTAAGTAGTTTTGATACAAGTAAAGTAACTGATATGTTTCAAATGTTTAGTGATTGTAGTAACTTACAAACTTTAATTTTCGGAAACAATTTTGTTACAAGCAGTGTAAGAGATATGTTTCGTATGTTTGCGGGAATGAACAATATACAAGAACTAGATTTAAGTAATTTTGATACTAGTAGTGTAACAAGCATGAATACTATGTTTTACGGAATGAGCAACTTAACAAGTTTAACTTTTGGAGACAATTTTGATACCAGCAATGTAACAACTATGGCTAGTATGTTTGACGGATGTAGTCAATTACAATCTTTAGATTTAAGTCATTTTGATACAAGTTTAGTAACAGATATGAGTAGTATGTTTGAAGGATGTAGTCAATTACAATCTTTAGATTTAAGTCATTTTGATACAAGTTTAGTAACAGATATGAGTTTTATGTTTTACGGAACAACAAAATTAACAAAAATAACTTATGGGCCAAATTTTATACATAAAGATGGAGTTAGTACAACCTATATGTTTTATAAATGCCCTGCTAATAAACCAGATGTAAATGTTCATTCATCTTGGGAAGGTGTATTTAGTTAGAATAGTTATCTATTCTTTTTTAATATCTTTTGTATTCTTTGTCAAATATTTAATTTTGTGATATTATTTATAATATGGAAGTGAGTTTAAATGTCAGATCAAAAGTTTGCTAATGGACGTTGTTTTTATAAATTTTTTTGGATTTTCTTATTTGGCTGTGTTTTTGGAGCTTATTATGAAGAATTATTAAATTTATTTATGCATTATCATTTTCATCACGAATGGGTATGGCAATTAAGACGTGGTGTTATTTGGGGTCCAATTAGCCCAATTTATGGTTTTGGAGCTATTATAATGATTGGCATTTTAGGCAGAAAGCCCAAAAAAGATTGGCAAATATTATTTGAAGGTGCTATTTTAGGTGGTAGTTTTGAATATTTAATTAGTTTTTTACAAGAAACTTTTTTAGGAACTGTTTCTTGGGATTATTCTAATGAAATTTTAAATATTAATGGTCGAACTACTATTCCTTTTGCAATTATTTGGGGTTTACTTGCTTTAGTTTTATTAAAATTTTTTTATCCAACTATTTCTAATATTGTTGAAAGTTTTCCAATTAAATTTGGTAAAATTTTAACTAATATTTTGATTGTTTTAATATCTTTTGATTTTATTATTTCTTGGGGGGCTTTAATTAGACAAACTTTTAGACAAAATGGTTATCCTGCTATTACATTTGTTGGCAAATTTTTTGATGATTATTTTAATGATGATGTTTTGAAAAAAAGTTATACTAATATGAAAGTTATTGAGGTAAAAAATGAATAGTATTTGGTTATTTTTAAGTATTGGCTGTTTTATAATTTTAATTATAATAAATATTATTAAAAAAAGATTAACTAAAAATAGTCATTATCTTTTAGAAAAAGATATTAAGAAACATCCTCAAATTTCTATTTTAATTCCTGCTAGAAATGAATCTTTAGTTATTGAAGATTTATTAAAATCTATTGTTAATCAAACATATAAAATAAATCCTTTAAATGTTTATATAATAGTTGAAGATAAAGATGATCCAACTATTAAAATTGCTAAAAAATATAATATGAATATTTTTATTAGAAAAGATTTTAAAGTTAAAACTAAAGGTTATGCTTTAGATGAATTATTAAAATATTTATCTAAAAAGAATCAATATTATGATTTATATTTTATATTTGATGCTGATAATATTTTAGATAAAAATTTTATTAAACAAATGGTATATAAATATCGTGAAGGTTATAGTATTGCAACTGGTTATCGTGCTTTAAAAAATCAAGATAATGCAATTAGTATTAGTTCATGGCTAACTTTTTTACTTGTTAATGATTATCGTAATAAAACTAATTTAAATAATATTTTACTTTCTGGAACTGGTTATTATATTCATGGTCGAATTATTAAAAATAATCAAGGTTTTCCTTTTTATAGTTTAACTGAAGATTATGAATTATCAATCTATGCTTGTTTAAATAAATTGTCTACTACTTATAATAAAAAAGCAATATTTTATGATACTCAACCAACTAAATATTTATTAAGTATTAAACAAAGAAGTAGGTGGATTAAAGGTTATATTTTAAATTGGTTTAAAAATTATTCTAAATTATTTAAAAATATTTTTTTTAATGATGTTAATGCTTGTTCTAATTTTGAATTTTGGCTTGGTATTATTCCAGGTATAATAAAAGTTATATTTTTATTTAGTATTTTAATGTATTTTTTTAAATCAATTATTTTAGTTTTAATTATTTTATATTTTTTAAGTGTTTTTTTAACTATCTATTTAATTAATAATTCTTATTTAAAGTTAAATTTTTCTTTAAAATTTAAGACTATTTTATATCATCCTCTTTTTTTATTAAGTTATCTTCATGCTTTTTTCATTTTTATCTTTAAAAAAAATCTAGGTTGGGATATAATAAGTCACAAGTAAGGAGGAAGTAGATGAAAAATTTTGTAAATGATTTCAAAGCTTTTATTGCTAAGGGTAATGTTTTTGACATGGCTATTGGTGTTGTCATTGGTAGTGCATTTGGTAAAATTGTTTCTAGTTTAGTTGAAAATATTATTATGCCTGTAGTTGGTATTATAATTGGTGGACATGATTTTACAAGTTTAAGTATTACAATTGGTAAAGCAAATATTACTTATGGAATTTTTATTCAAAATGTTGTGGACTTTCTAATTATTGCTTTATGTATTTTTACAGTAATCAGAATGTTTAGTAAAATATCTCATAAGAAAAAAGAAGAAGAAGTAATAGAAGTTAGTGAAAGTGAAGAAGTAATTTTATTAAGAGAAATAAGAGATTTATTACAAACTAAGAAAAAAAAGTAAAAAATGGTAGAAATACTATTTTTTTTTGCAAATCTTAAAATAATTAAGTATAATGTAATATATTGAAAGGATAGTTAATATGGATTTTCAAGTTTCAGTTTTAAATTTTGAAGGACCAATGGATCTTTTATTACATTTAGTTAAAGAAACTAAATTAGATATATATGAAATTAAAATGAGTGAAATTATTGATAAATATTTAGATTATATTCATCAAATTCAAAATTTAAATATTGATATATCTTCTTCTTTTTTAATTATGGCTGCTACTTTAATTCATATAAAAAGTAAAAAGTTAATTGGTAAAAGTGAAGAGGAATATGATAATGATGAATATGATATAAATAGTGAAGAAGATTTAAAAAATAAAATTATTTTATATGAACAATATAAAAAAGTAACTAAAGATTTTGAAAATTTGGAAGAGAAAAGAAAAGAAATTTATACTAAATTGCCAGAAAATTTAAAAAATTATGAAGTAAATTATGAGTTATTTAATGAAAATGGTTTAAATGGCGAGGATTTATTAAAAGCTTTAGAAGAAGTTTTAAAACGTCTTCATTATAAAGAACCGAAAACTAAGAGGATTACTAAGAAGGAAATAAGTATTGAAAGCAGAAAAATATGGATTAGAAAGAAATTAGAAAATATTGAAAAATGTGATTTTATGGAATTATTTGAGTATAATACAAAAGAATATATAATTGCCACTTTTTTGGCTGTTTTGGAAATGAGTAAAGAAAGTATGGTTAAAATTACTCAAGAAAATACTTTTGAAACGATTTGGATATGGAGGTTAGATTAATGGATTTATTAGGTGTTTTAGAAGGTTTATTATTTGTTTTAGGTGATGAGGGAATTACTTTAGATCAAATAACTGATATATTAGAAATTGATAAAGAACAAGCTAAAGAATTATTAATTAAATTAAAACAAAATTATGAAGCTAAGGATCGTGGTTTAAGAATTAGATTTTTAGGAAATGCTTTTAAATTAACTACCAAAGAAGAACATAAAAGTTATTATCAAAAATTAATTTTAACTCCTAAAACAAATACTTTATCTCAATCTGCTTTAGAAGTTTTAGCTATTATTGCTTATAATGAACCAATTACTAAAGCTGAAGTTGATGCTTACCGTGGAATCTCATCAGATTATACAATTAGAAAATTATTAGCTAAAGGTTTAATTAAAGAATCTGGTAAAAGTAGTATGCCTGGAAGACCTAATTTGTATAAAACAACTCATGAATTTTTAGATTATTTTGGTCTTGCTACTCTTGATGATTTACCTAAATTAGAAGAAAATGATCAAAATAATAGTGAAGAAGAATTATTTACTTCAATTTATAAAGAAGTTTAAGTTGTCAATAATAATTTTTTTTGATACAATATAAATATCTTTTTGAAATGGTCTGTTGGTGAAGGGGTTAAACACGCGCGCCTCTCAAGCTCGTATACACGGGTTCAAATCCCGTACAGACTACCAATTATGATTATCAAGCTCCATAATATGGGGCTTTTTTCTACTTAATTAGATTACTAATTTTTTATATTGAGATTTTTAAAATCTAAAATAACAACAAAGAAAATATTAATTATTTCAGCAATTACTAATGAAAATAAACCAATTTTACATAATGATAAAATTATTAATGAACAAAGTTTAACTATTTCCCCATAAAAAGTTATTTTCATACTAGCTTTAGCATTTCCTATTGCTTGTAAGGTACTTATTAATGGAGCTTCTAAATAAAATAAAACAAAGAATGGAGCTAGAATAAAGATATAATCACTTCCTAAAGTTGTTTTATATAATGCATATAATATTTGATTTCGAAAAACAAGAATGATTAAGGAAGAAGAAAGACCTATTATAAATGAATAAAATAAAGCTTGTTTTAATCTTCTTTTAAGCATTTTTTGATTTTTTTGACTATTATATTTACTTATCTCAGGTACTAGAATTTGACAAATTGCTGCGATGAAAAAAGAAGGTAAAGTAAGAAGTCCTAGAGCATATGCATTATAGGCCGCATACTCCCTTAAAATATATTCATTAGAATATCCACTAATTAAAAGAAAATGAGTTAATATAATTGGTTCTAAAAAAAAGCCAATATTACCGATAAATCTTGATGAAACACTAGGTATTGAAGTATCTAAGACATTTCTTAAAATTATTTTATTGGGAATTAATTCATTTTTATGGATTATTCTATTTTTAGGTAAATAAAAACTAAAAACAATTATACTAGTTATTTCACTAATAATATTTAATAAAATTAAACTAATAACACCTAGTAATAACGATTTTTTAACAATTATTGGCAAGATAAATAATAAAAACATAATTCTTACAATTTGTTCAAAAATATTAGATATAGTATTAGGTATAACATTCATTTTTCCTAAAAAATAACCTTTTAATATTGAAGTAATACTTATAAATGGTAAAGTAAAAGCCATTGCAATTAATAAATAATAACTTTCTTGATTTTTAAGTAAAGTATTACTTATCCAAGGAGCTAGAAAGATAATTAAAATAATAAAAATAATATTTAAAAAAATCATTAAAAAAGATGTTGAAAAAATTATTTTTTTTGAATCATATTTTTTTTCACTAATTAATTTGGAAATACTAATAGGAAGAGCAAAAGACGCTAGGGTGATTAATAATGAATAGGTTGGAGTAACGATTGTGTATAATGAAACTCCTGTTATACCTATTATTCTTGTGTAAATAATTTTAACAATAAAACCTAATATTTTAACAATAAAACCACCTAATAATAAAATTAATATTGAAACTTTAAATTGATCTTTTTTCATTATACTTGTCCTTTCCAATACTTTTTTGTATAATAATTTTATGAATTAAATCGTTATTTTAGGAAGGATGTTTAATATGGATTTTAATTTTAAATCTACTGAAGAGTTATATATTAGGGTTTTGCCGGCCTTAAAAACTAAAAAAAATGAAATGAAGATTTTAAAATTAAATGTTAATGAAATAGATATATGGCATTATTTTTGTGAAAATGTTTGGAATAAAAAAAATGGTTTAACTCTAGGAGAAATGGTTAATGATATTTTAAATACTGATAGTATAAATATTTATATAGGAAAGGTTGAAAATAATGAAAATAACGGTTAATAAACAAAGTAGTATAAAAATTGTTGGTTCTAAAACAATTTATGTGGATCCTATTGATTATGGACCTATGCATGATGCTGATTATATTTTTATTACTCATCCTCATTGGGATCATTTTTCATTAGTAAGTATTTTAGAACTTCGCCATGAAAATACAGTTTTTCTAACGCCTAAAGATTTAGTTGAAGAACTATTAAATGTAGGAATAAGTGAGGAATATATTTATGTTGTAAAACCAAATGAACAATTATCTTTAAAAAGTATGGACTTAAAAACAATACCAGCATATAATATAAAAACTAAACATCATTTAAAATCACAAAATTGGGTTGGTTATTTAATTAATATTGATAATAAAAGTATTTATATAATGGGTGATACTGATATGATTAAAGAAGCCTTAGATGTTAAATGTGATATTTTATTTATCCCTATTGGTGGGACTTATACAATGGATTATAAAGAAGCTGCTAAATTAACTAATATAATTAAACCTCATAAAGTTATCCCAACTCATTATGGTTTTTGTATAGGTAGTATAAATGATGCTATAAATTTTAAATCTTTAATTAATAAAGAAATCAAATGTGAAATTTTAATAGGAAGTGATAAACATAATGAATTTGACAATTAATAAGTTAATAGATAAAGTTAAAAATGAAATAACCGAAATTGATATAAATAAAATTAAACAAGCTTATGAGTATGCTTTAAAACATCCTTTAAATCGGAAAAGATTAAATGGTGATGATTATATTTTACATCCTTTAAATGTTGCTTATATTTTAAGTGATTTAAATTATGATGTTGATTCGATATGTGCTGCTTTATTACATGAAACGGTTAATCATGGTGGTTCTAGTATTGATGAGATAACTAATTTGTTTGGTGATGATATTGCTATGCTTGTTGATTCAATATCTAAAATGAATAAATTAGAATTGACTGATGATTCTAATGCAGCCAGCTTAAATTTAAGAAAAGTTTTAGTAGGTCTTGCTAAAGATGTTCGAGTTTTATTTATCAAAATGGCTGATCGGATTCACAATTTAAGAACAGGTGATGTTTTAGAAAAAGAAGCTTTAAAAAGAAAAGTTGATGAAACGATGAATGTTTTAATTCCTATTGCTCATCGTCTAGGTATTAATGCTTGGAAAAGTGAAATGGAAGATTGGTGTTTAAAATATAGTAAACCAGATGTTTATGAAGATATTTTAGAAAAACTTACAGTTTCAAGAAGAGAGTTAGAAGATAATTTACTTGATATGCAAAGTGAAATAAGTGAAATGTTAATTGAACATAATATTTCTTTTCATATTAAAAGTCGGGTTAAAAGTGTATATAGTATTTATAATAAATTAAGTAATGGCAAAAAATGGAATCAAATTTATGATATTTTAGCTTTAAGAATTATTGTTGATAAAGTAAGTGATTGTTATTTAGCCATTGGTTTAATTCATGCTAAGTATCGACCTATTCCAGGAAGATTTAAAGATTATATTGCTATGCCTAAAGAAAATATGTATCAATCTTTACATACGGGAATATTTGGCAATGATAATCACCGTTATGAAGTTCAAATTAGAACTCATGAAATGGATTTAATTGCTGAAAAAGGAATTGCCTCACATTGGTCATATAAAGAAGGTGGCGCTAAAAAAACCAAAAGTTTAATGGAACAAAAATTAGAATTATTTAGAAATTTAATTGAAACAAGTGATAATATTACAAGTGAAGATTTTAATAATCAAGTTCAAAATGATTTTTTAAATGATTGTATTTATGTTTTTACGCCAAAAGGGGATGTAGTAGAACTACCAATTCATTCAACTCCAATTGATTTTGCTTATCGTATTCACTCAGGAGTTGGCGATTCTACAATTGGAGCGATCGTAAATGATGCAATTGTTCCTTTAGATTATGAATTACAAAATAATGATATAATTGAAATTAAAACTAATAGTAATTCAACACCGAATAAAGAATGGTTAAATTTTGTTAAAACATCTCATGCTAAAAATCGCATTAAATCATATTTTAGTAAACAAGAAAAAGATGAAATTACTTTAAAAGGAAAGAATTTATTAAATAATGAATTAAGAAAAAGAAAATTAGCTTTTGAAGAAATTTTAAGTAATGAAAATATTAAAAAGGTATGTCGGGAATTACATTTTAATGATTTAACAGATATTTATTTTGCTATTGGTTCTTTAAGATATACTTCTGCTTATATAATTGATGTTATATCATCTGATAAAAAGAGTGCAGCTGATGCTTTAATGGCTAAGATGATGAGAACTACACCTAAAATAAATAAAGCTAAAAATGAAGTTTTAGTATCAGGAGCTACCGATATTTTAGTTTCTTATGCAAATTGTTGTAAACCGGTTTTTGGGGATGAAATAGTTGGATTTATTACTAAAGGTGAAGGTGTTAAAATTCATCGTAAAGATTGTGAAAATATTTTAAAAGATGAAAAAAGATTAATTGAAGTTGAATGGAATAATGAAAAAGAAAATACTTATGAGGCAAGTATTATTATTGAAACACTTACAGCTAAAAATAATTTATTAGATATTATAAGTAAAGCTACAACTAAAAATGTTAATGTTTATAATATTAAAACTAAAGTAAATGATTTAAATACTATTTATGAAATGAGTGTTAAAGTAAAATCAAAAGATGAATTAGATGATTTTATTAATAGCTTATATAGTTTAAAAGTAGTAAAGAAGGTTAAAAGATTATGAAAGTAGTTGTACAAAAATGTGAAAATGCTAAAGTTTTAGTTAATGAAAAAATAGTGGGTAAATGTGATTTTGGTTTAATGTTATTAGTAGGTTTTACTTATGATGAAGATGAAAATGTCATTGAAAAAATGGCTAAGAAAATTGTTAATTTAAGAATATTTTTAGATGAAAATAATGTGATGAATAAAAGTATAATAGATGTTAAAGGAAGTATTTTATCTGTTAGTCAATTTACTTTATATGCCCAAACTAATAAAGGAAATAGACCAAGTTATATTAAAGCTTTAAATGGGGATGAAGCTAAAGTTTTATATGATAAATTTAATGAAGAATTAAGAAAATATACTAAAGTTGAAACAGGAATTTTTAAAGAAAATATGAAAGTAGAATTTACTAATTTAGGACCTACAACAATTATATTAGATATGTAATATAAAAAATATAGGAGATAATAAATGTTAGATCAAGTTATTTTAAGATTAATTGAAATTTGTAAAGAAAAAAAAATTATTTTCAAAAATAATGATGATATAAAACAATTAATTAATATATTATCTACTAAAACAAGTTTATCTATTGAAACACTTAATAAAATATTTTATAAAAAAAATAAAACGATAAGAATAGATTTACTAAATCAAATTTGTAAAGATTTAAATATTAGTATGGATTATTTTTTTAATTCTGATTTATTTAAATAAAACAGGTTATCTTTTAATTCAATTTCAATTAATAATGATGAGATAAAATAAAGATGAAAGCTAAATTAAGTTGAAATATACTTAATTTATTTTTAAATTTAATATAAAAATTTCTTAATAAAAAGAGTATCTTATTAAGAATAAAAGTGTTAAAATAATAGTTAATAAATTTATTAATTTAGATAATAAGAAAGGATGTGAATAAAAAACAATAATTTTATATTTTAAGTAAATTATAAGTTGGGGGTTAAGATGATGGAAAATAATTTATTAATATATAAATATAATATAACTGTTAATGCAATATATAAAGATGAAACTTTATGAAAATTTAGTTGGCGAAGATTCCTAGGTAACTGATTTTAGATGGTAAAGGATTTGTAATGAATGATAAAAGACTAATACAATTCAAAATAAATTGCTTATGCAATACAGTTGCCGAGACCATATATATCTGATAAAGGAAAAAACAGGTAGTTTGTATACAAACTATGCACACTACCATTGAAATTAGGAGGTGAATATATGTCTAATAAAATTTTAGAAGTTCAAAATATTAAAATAAATGTTACAAATATAGATGATAATGATTATATTTGCATTTCTGATTTTGGTAAA
>CANRHC010000044.1 GCA_947630305.1 uncultured Bacilli bacterium | reverse complement strand
CGTTAACTAAGAAGTATGTTTTAACTGAAGAAACTATTGAAAAGATAGCGGATTATATAATGGATCTTCAGAAAGAGCTGAAGAAGAACGCTAAAGAAACTTCTATAGCTAAAGAAATAAAAGAGCTAGATAAAAAGATTGATAATATATGTGAACTTTTCATGAATGGTTTAGATAGTCCAGCTTTAAGAGAAAAGCTAGAAAAACTTGAAAATGAAAAGAAACAACTAGAAATAAAATTAGCCCTTGAAAAAACTTATAATCAGGATATTTCTAGAGATAGTTTAATTTGGTACCTGAACCAGTTTAAAGACATGAAAGAAGGAGATAAAGAGCTTGAAGAAAAGCTGATTAATGATCTTGTAATGTATGTTTATCTTGAAGAGGATAAAATTTGGATCCAGTATAAATATGCGGAGAAAAATAAAGACACTCAAGCTCTTAGTTTAAAAGAACTTGAGTGTTCGTTGAATTCGCAATTGGTGAACCAGTTGAGCGTTCACTCGAACTTGTTCGTAAGCAACGATAGAGATTATATAATATTAAAGGTATCAATGCAAGTAAAAAATACAAAAAATTTTTAATTTTTTTAAAATTTTTATTCTTTTTATTTTACCATATTAATTAATATCTAAACGTTGAATTTAATAAATAAACGTGATATAATTAATCCATGAACAAAATACAGTATTATAGAGTTGAAAGAGGCTTATCAAAAAGAGCTTTAGCCATGAAAGCAGGAGTTTCTGATAATGTAATTAGAAGGCTTGAAAAGGGGGAAGCTTATGGTAATGTAACTCTAGCTTCATTCAATAAGATAGCTAAAGCTTTAAATGTTGAATTGTTTGATCTAATAGAACCTGAATTACTGAAATAGTATTCAGTAATTTTTTTAAATTAAATTCGCTTTAAACGTTGAATTTACTATTTAAATGTTGTATAATATATTTAGAAATTGAGAAAGAGGTTATTTAAATGAAAGATATTCTTATCTATGAAACATTTAGAAAAGCTTATAGTACTAAAGACATTAAACATACTATGAATGTAGGTGAATTAATTGAGTTCTTACAGGACTATGATCCTGAAACACCGATTTATTTAAGTTTCGATAATGGTTATACTTATGAACAAGTTACTGAAGCTAGATTTGAACTTCAGGATGAGGATGAAGAAGAATATTATTAATTTTTTTTAAAATTAGTTCGCTATAAACGTTGAATTTAATACTTGAACGTGGTATAATATATTTAGAAGTTAAGAAAGAGGTAATTAAATATGAAATATACATATGGAATGAGATTAAGAGGTTTTTCAATAGGTTGTCAGCCAAAAGAAGGCTTTGTTGAAAGAATGGATGATAAAGAAGGTAAATATCACGATCTTATAGTTTACAACAGAAAATTAACTGAAGAAGAATTAAAGAAATATGATTTAGATTTAGTAGAAAGTGAAGAAGAAATGAAAGAAACAAAAGCTACAGTAATACCAATGATTAAACAACTTGAAAGTTTATTTTCAAAATTAAATGATAAGTTCTTTGAAGGAAAACTTGAAACACCAGTTATAACAATAGCACCTGATACCTGTAGAGCTTACGGCTGGTTCACAACATGGAGAGCATGGAAAGAAACAGATAATAAAGAAGCTGAAGGTTATTTTGAAATTAACGTTACTTGTGATTACTTAGATAGAACACCAGTTGAAATAGCTTCAACACTACTTCATGAAATGGTTCATCTATATTGTGAAATGAACGGTATTAAAGATACTTCAAGAAGCGGTAATTACCACAATAAAAACTTTAAAATAGCGGCTGAAGAACACGGTTTAATAGCTAATAAAGTTCAAAAAAGCGGCTTCGGTAACACTGAACCAACACCTGAAACCGCTAAATATCTTGAATCTTTAAATCTGAAGTTTGACTTATACCGCCCAACTCCTGAAAAAGAACAAGTTATTAAAAAGTCTAGTACAAGAAAGTATGTTTGTCCAGTTTGCGGAGCTATTATTAGAGCCACTAAACCAGTTAGAGTTATCTGCGCTGATTGTGGTGTTGAATTTGAAGAAGCTGTTTAAGAAAATTAAATAGCTTCTTTACTTTCTTCTATTATATATAGGGAGTTCAAAATGGACTTAGAAAGAGATATTTTAAACTTATACTACAGGAATAAACACAATCCTGAATTTAGATTTATTGAAGGTTCTTTACCTGAAGAAGGTATTGTTACTAAACGTTGGAATAATTTCAGTATAGGTATTGAAATAGAAGTATTAGGAAATAAAAAGCGTTACTACTTAGAATTCAATAACATAGTTTTAGCTCTAGAAGTAACTTATTTTGAAGGGTATAAAGAGTATTCACGCTATCAAATAAGGCGTGAATTTAAGGGAAAACAAACGATTACAAGGGGTACTTTTAAGAAGTATTTCGATCAATTTAAACAGGTAATAAGAGTATTTGAACTGATAAATGAAAGTAAAGGAGCTGAATAATCAGCTCCATTTTTTTAACTACAACCAGTGGTACTACCACAATCTAAACAGGTTTTACATACACCAGTTTTAACCAGGTTAGAACTACCACAATTAGGACATGTTTCACCATAGATCCTAATAGGTTCTTCATCAGTTTCTTCAGCTGGTTTATTATTTAACGGTTTACCAGTTTCTGTTTTAACCTGAACATAGTTATAGTTACCACATTCTATATCAATTATTTTACTAACTAAATCAGCTATTGAATCAGCAAATTTAATATTAGGATGCCTACTTACAATACCAGCTGGTTCAAATTTATGCCCCCTTAACATCTTAGATATTTCTTCAGGTTTAATACCAAATTGAAGCATATATGAAATAGCTTTAGAAAGAGCTGATAAAAGCCCTTTTATTGTAGTACCTTCTTTATCCGTTGAAATAAAGAGTTCAGCTAATTCACCAGTATCATAGTAACCAACAGTTATATATAAATTCAGGTTTTCTATTGTTACAGCGTGTGTTCTACTATTTCTAATAGGACTAGGTTTTACTCTAGTAGGTAAATTTCTTTTTTCTTCTTCAGGTTCTTCAATAGTTGTATTTAAAGGTTGTGAAGCCTTACAACCATCCCTGTATACTGTAATAGCTTTAACGCCTGAATTGTAGGCTAGATCATTAATGTTCATTATATCTTGAACAGTGGCTGTATTAGGTAAGTTTATAGTTTTACTAACAGCTCCTGAAATAAGAGGTGTAACAGCCGCTACCATCTTAACATGAGCTTCAGGAGAAATTTCATTAGCTGTTTCTAAAACTTTTTGTTCTTGTTCAGTTAGTTCAGGACAATTCTTATAAGTACTGTTTTCATTGAAGTAGTTTTCTATATCTTTAAGTTTAAGAATTGTATTATATTCACCCTTAACATATTCTTCAGCTAAAGGATTAACTATTTCCATAGTAGTACCATCAGAACACTTTTTATAAACTCTATGTGAAAAGAACGGTTCTATTGAAGTAGCCCCACAATCCATAGCAAAAGAAATTGTTCCTGTTGGTGCTATACAACTTACTTGAGCGTTTCTAAAACCATTAACCCTACCATAGTTAAAGGCTTTTCTCCATGAATCTTTAAGAGTTTGAGCTAAATTAGCTGGTACTAAATCTAGATTTACTCTTTCAGGCTGAATATTTAAAAAGCCATTATCAATATAATCACCTGAAGTAGCACCAGCTACAACACAGTGATTCCAAATTACGTTCATCATTGAAGAACTATTTTCATTATACATTTCAAAAGAACCAACTTCTTTAGCCATTAAAGAAGAAACATAATAGGAGTAACCAGTCATTATACCAGTTAAAGTAGCCGCTAAAGCTCTAGCTTCATCACTATCATAGGCTAAACCTTCAGCCAGGAATAAAGAAGCATAATTAGTTAAACCTAGCCCTGTAGGTCTATATAAAAATGATTTTTCAGCTACAGCTTTAGTAGGGTATTGTCCCCAAAAGATAGAAGCTTCAAGAACCAGTTGAATTAAACCTATCATATGAAGAAAAGCTTCAACATCAAAAGAACCATCTTTATTGAGGAATTTTAAAAGGTTAATACTAGCTAAATTACAGGCTGTATTATCAAGAAAAACAAATTCTGAACAAGGGTTAGAAGCTCTAATCATTTCTGTATTATAACAGGTATTCCAGGCGTTAATTGTATCTGAAAACTGTAAACCAGGATCTGCGCATTTCCATGCGGCTTCATTTATCTTTTTCCATAGATCATAGGCTTTAACAGTTTTATTTACACTAGAATCAGTTAAACCATAAAGAATATAATCAGCTTCAGGATCATTCTTTTTAGTCATAAAAGTCCTATCAACTCTAACAGAATTATTAGAATTTTGTCCTGAAACTGTTTTATAGGCTTCACCGTTCATACTGGTATCATAACCAGCTTTACCTAAAGCCTTAACTTTATCTTCTTCTTTAGCTTTCCATTCTATAAAATCTTCTATTTCAGGATGATTACTATCTAGAACAACCATTTTAGCCGCCCTTCTTGTAGTACCACCTGATTTAATAGCACCAGCGTTTCTATCTAAACCATATAGAAAAGACATAACACCGCTAGATTTACCGCCTGAACTTAGGCTTTCACCTTCAGCCCTGATATTAGAAAAATTAGTACCTACACCTGAACCGCCTTTAAATAGTTTAGTTTCAATAGCATAATGGTCTGAAATTGATTCAGTACCTAATAATTTATCTCTTATAGGAATAATAAAACAGGCTGAACTTTGGCTTCTAGTGTATCTATCTTTTGATCTAACAACCTTTTTTTCTTCGGGATCATAATAATAGGTATAATCATGATCCGCTTCTATACCATGTTTTTTTAAGCCTGTATTGAACCATTGAGGACTATTAGGAGCCCAAATTTGGCTGATTATACCAAAAGCCAATTCATCATAAACAATAGAAGCTTCTTCTTCATTCTTAATTAAACCTTCTTCTTTTAGAGCTTCAACCCAAAACCAACACATTCTATCTACTACTTGTTTTAAAGAAGTTTCAGGAACCGCCCTGAAGAAGTATTTACTAGCTATAATGTTACAGGCGTTTTCAGAATAAAAATCAGGGAATTCAGCCCCCTTAACCTGGTAAATTATTTCACCTGTTTCATAATTATGAAGGGTAATATCTCTTTTAACCCAGTTGAATAACTCAAAAACGGATTGTCCGTCTTTGAGTTCTTTTGTATAGTGTCTTTTAATTATTTCTTTCATGATTAATTCATTACTAAATCAGCAGGATAAAGCTGAACGTGAACAAATAAATTAGAGTAATATTTGAGTGTACCTAAACCAACTTGTTGAGCGCAGTAAGCTATTTCATCTACCATAGCCCTTGACATACCAGGGGTATAAAGATCACAAGCGTCCCCACTCATATGAAGGCTATCAGGTACCCCACCATCTCTAGCATTTTGTGTAGGACATCTAAAACCTGAAGTGATTACAAGCGGCATATCGTGTTGAGCTCTTTCACTTAGTAAGTTCCTTAATTGTTGAACTTTAACTTTCAATTCAGGTTTAACATCACCACCACAGCCACATTCACACTTAAATTCATCTTCAGTAAAATTAACTAAAGTAGTTTCTGAAGAAGGCTGAACTGTAGTATTGAATAATCTTGAAAAAGTCTGTTCACCAACAATACCATCAACTTCTAAACCGTTTTTAGCCTGAAAGTTTTTAACACTACCCATAGTACCAGGTCCAGCTATACCATCAACATCACAAGGTGAACCGACTTCACACAATCTAGTTTGATATTGTCTTATCTGTTGTTCGGCGTGTGCTTGAGTAACAGGACCCCAAATACCATCCACTGTAATATTGTAGGCTCTTTGAGCGTTAATTAAACATTCTTTAGTTTCAGGACCCCAAACACCATCTATATCAGGTGCGCCATAATTACAGATATTTAAGAAATACTGAATGTTATCAACACCCCATTCAAAACCACTATTAGTAACAGTGTTTTCAGGTTTAGGTGTTCCTGGTACAACAGCTTCTACAGGAGCTGAAGTTGTTTCATCTAGAACGTTATAACTTTCACCAGCTACATCAAGAAGTCCATAAGCTATAGCGTGTCCAAATAATCTAGTATTGTTTCTAATTAGATCGTTATCAGCTTTAATAGAGCCTATTTCCATAATGATTGAAGGCATATCTGTAGCTCTAACTTCATAATCATCCCTACATAAATTACCCCTATCATTTAAACCTGGTATTCTTAATTTCATTGAAGCTCTTACAGCTTCAGCCATAGCTAAACCAGCTTGACTAATATAAATAGGATAAATTCCTGAAGGAGCTTGATCCCAATCTAAATGAACAGAAAGATAGTGTGAACAGCCATTACTATTAGCTACATCAACACACTTAACAATATTCATATTGTTATCAGGATAATCTGTTAAATAGCTTTTTCCATTAGCGTTAAATACTTCTAGAATACCAGCTACAACTTCTTTAGCTAGAGCGGCTTCAGTATAACCATTCCATGTACAACCTGTATCCCATGAACCATCCTGCGAAACACCATGCCCAATAGCTATATAAGGTTTAAAACTCATTATTATCTCCCCAAATAATAAAAAAGTAGGGAACGTTCTAGAACCGTTTATTCCCTACTTGTACCCCAGCCTGGTAAACTTAAGGTTTTATAAGTAACCGTTCGCTTGAGGTTTAATACTGATTAAATTGTTTCTTTAATGATCTTTAACTTGAAAAAAAGGATCTTTAATTTGAATCGGAGTTATCTACTAAATCATTTACTTCTTCAGGCGTGATAGAACCAGCTTTTAAACCGTTTAATACTGGTTGTGTAATTTGAGCATCTTTTGTCCAATTATTATTTCTCCACCAGCCCCAACAGGTACCAACAATAGTAGCAATACCATTTATAACTGTTGTAATTACTTCATCACCTATTTCTAGAGCTGGTAAACCCTTAAGTGTTAACACACCATTAATAAGCCCAAAACAGGTAATAATTAAAGGAATTAGAGCGTTTATTTTAGCCATTAGTTCTTCTTTAGTTATCATCTTCATTACCCCCATTAATAGTAATATCTTTAAAATGATTCAGCTTTATTAAAGCCTCCTGGTGTTTATCTAACCGCTTTTCATGTTCATTCAATGTTTCTTTAACTTCTTTTTCCATTCTTTCAATATACTTATTCAAGTTATCTATAGCTAAAGTACACTTGATTAGATTTTCATTGAATTGAGTATAAATAGAATTTTGTTTATCTGAATGTTCAGTTAAATATTTGAATAAAGCAAATATAGCGGTTAAACCAATAACAACAGCACCGACAATTTCAATTTGACTTAAATTTTCCATGTAGCCACCAACAAAAAAAGAACTGAATTCAAAATTACTCCTGAATCAGTTCTTCTAAATCTAGATCAATTAAAACCTGTTTAACCTTATCCCTAATTAATTTAGGAACATCCTGATAAGTTCTACTACCCTTAATAATTAATGTAGCGTAAAGTTCAGCCATTATTTCACCTACTTTCTTAAAATAATTCTTAATCCGCTGAAATATAACCATGATCTTCTAATATAGCTAGAACCTGTTCCTTCAAGCCTTCAGGTTTTTCAGGAACATCTTCTAGTGTCTTTTTTCCTAAAATAATTAAACGAGCGTAAAGTTCAGCCATTTAAACACCTCCTACACCTAAACCTATTAATGTTTCATAAAGATCAGGAATAGCTAAAAGAAGAACATCTAAATTCTGTTTATTTTGAGCTGTAGCTTCTACAACCCATTGTTCTTTAGGTATCTTTCTTTCAAGGTATTTCCAACCAGTCCACAAGGTATTTTGATCTTGATCTTTTTCTTCATACTTTTGAATATCTTTTCTTTCTTTCACATAATAGTGATTAGGAGATATTTCAATTTCTTGAGGTCTTTTTTCTTGTGAACCTTTAACTTCTATGAATTCGTATTCTTCATTCATATGAAAACTCCTTATAATAAAAAAAGCCCCTAAATTAGGAGCTTAATATTTATGCGGCTTTTGTTTGAAGCCATTGTTTATAATAGTAACTATTTCTAGCTTTTCTACTCTTAGGCGGTTCTCTTAAACCAGCCTGAACTTCATTCATAAGTTCTTTTCTAGAATGAGCCGCTACTTTCTTTCTTAAATATCTAGGATTAATTAAAGGCTTTAGGTATTTCTGATAGTAATTGTAAACATCAGTATGTTTAGTCCATCCTAACAGGCTTAACATACTCATAGCGTCCCTATAAGTAACACCAGTACCTATACCCTGATTATAAAGTTCT
Source organism: uncultured Bacilli bacterium (assembly GCA_947630305.1). Lineage (GTDB taxonomy): Bacteria > Bacillota_I > Bacilli_A > RF39 > UBA660 > Ventrenecus. The sequence continues at coordinate 3,001 of CANRHC010000044.1, read as the reverse complement.
CTTTTCTTGTTCAGCTTTAAAGCTTTTCTATAAATACGTTTTAACAGTGATTTTCTAAGAATTATTTTAGTCCTGAAGAATCTCATACCCATAAAGTCAATATCACGCCCATTTTTGTTTTCTGAATCAACAAAACGGTATATCTGCCAGTTACCTTTAAGTTTCAGGTTCAGCTTAACATTCAGGTATTCTTCTATAGCTTCTTTCATCTTTCTTAGTTTTCTTTTGTTAGGACATAGAATAACCATATCATCCATATATCTCATATATTGAGGAGCCATTATAACATTCTTAATATAATGATCTAAATCAGAAAGATAAAAGTTTGCCAGCCATTGAGAAGAATAATAACCTTTAGGCAGTCCTTCTTCATAAGAATCAATCAGTTGAAAGAGTAAATCTAAATAACGTGTATCATTAATCTTTCGCTGAAGTTTATTCTTCAGAATTGTATGGTCTACACTATCATAGAAGCTTTTCACATCATATTTGAAAACATAGAACCGTTTATTCTTATATTTACCTATCCATTTTTTCAAATATCGTTTAGCTTGTCTTTGTGCGCCCCTACCAGGTATAGAACCGTAAACTTGTTCATACAGGCTATTTAGTACTATATCTTTAAACACACTCATTAAAACATGATGAATTATTTGATCCATCAACCGAGGTTTAGCTATCAGGCGGTTTTTTCTTTGGCTTGATTCATTTATTACAGCCTTATTACTTTCATGAAAATGAAATTTTCCTGAAGTAATTAAATCTCTTACTTGAACCGCCGCTTCATCAAGATTAGCTAAAAGGTGTTGTACGTGTTTACGTCTTCTTTTCTTTTTACCTTTAGTAGCCTTCTTGATACAGTCCTTGATATTATCAAGGTCTAACATCTTTTCATAAAGATTACTGTAAGTTTTCATATAATTTAGGTACCTTCTAGGAATAAGCTCTTTATTCCCCATATAGAACGTTCAGAAAAAACATCTTACTAGCCCTACCCTATTAGATTAATTTTGCCAAGTGGCAAGGTTAACAGCCCACTAAACTATTCTCAAGTTTGCTTCTTAATGTGCAGTAATAAAGATCGAGCCGAGCAACGTTGTTGTTATTAGTGTTAGAAAATGTATTGTTATTACGGTTGAACAAGCCATTGTTACCACGGTTACCAGCGTGAACTGAATACCCAAATTACATTTTAAACTGAAACTTGAAGCTAAACAATTATAAAAAAGCCATTTTTACATATCAATTTGTAAGGGGGTATAACACCCCCTTAAACCCCCGCTTGTTGCGTTCCGCAACATAGGTCAGGGTAAAAGAGCGAGCCGAGCAACGTTGATGTAATTAGCGTAAGAAAATGTAGAGGAATTACGGCCGAACAAGCCATTGACACCACGGCTACCAGCCTGTAGGGTACTACCAGTATTCAGCCCAAAATTATCACACTCATAAGTAGTTTCAGAGCCATTACATTCTTTAGGAATTCTACCCCACTTATTGCTTACAACTGAAGAACTGATATAACCGCTCTTAGTAGTAGCTCCTGTAACTTCAGTATAAGTAGAAGTACCGCCAGCGTCAGTTGAAATATAAGGCGGCTTCATTCTTACATAAACTTTAGAATTCTGTTGAATAACACCTTCTTCCCAGCTGTATCCACTATTGAACCATAAATCTTCAACGTGCATAAATTTAATAGCTTGAGATTCAGTATCATAAGCTATAGGTCCTTTATTATTAGCGAACCCTGTAGTTTGTGTAGCTTTATGATCGCTACTAGTACCACCATTAATATCTCTACCACGCCCAACAGCTGTTTGGCTGTTAAAGTCCTGAACCATCATAAGGTAAGCTATTTCATAGAAGTTAATCATTTGGTGCTGTTCCATAGAATAGCCAGTACCATTTTTACCAGCGGCTGTTTGAAAGTCTGTATAGCTGGTATAGTTTCTAATATTAACTCCGCTACAGCTTCTTAATCTACTAGAATCATCAAAAGAACCTACATAAGAAGCCATATAGAAACTATCAGCTTCAGAATCATCTTCTTTAGTAAAGCCAATAGCTGTATAGTTATCATCTACTTTTTCATCAGAAATATAGTAGTATTCATAACCATCTTTATCATATTGATAAATATAAAGCTTATCTACTCTAGCGAACTGATTATAATTACTGGTTAAACCAGCAGCAGGAGCGTTACCACCTTCAAGCTTTTTACTATAATCATTAGGATTTAGTTCTATTTCTTCAGATTTATCAATACTCTTTAGAACAACATGGTTCATAGCGTCATATAAGAATTGTCCAGGCATATCACCATAATTAACAGTACCGTCTTGAGTATTAACAGTAATAGGTGTTAAACCGTTTAGATCGCCTTCAACATCAACTACTAGCCTTGTTTTAGGATCATCTTCAGCTTGAACCGTTTTAATACCAAATATACTAGCTCTAAAAGGCGTTTTAAAAGCTTTATTAGCGTTTATATTAATTGTTTTAGTATCTTCAGGATAATCATCACAAGAAATAGTCCATACACCTTGTTCAGGTAAAACAAACATAACTTTTCTATTCTGAAATACTTTTTCAAAATTGTGGCTATCTTTAGAAACTTTAATTGTTTTACCATCATCTTCAAGTTTAGAAGTAACAATTAGTATAGGAACTGTTGTATCTTCTAGAGTTAATTCAATCTTAAATTCTTTAGCTGAATTAACATTAACTGTTTCTTTAATATGTTCACTTTCTTCAAGAGCTATTGTATATTCCCCCAACTCTTTAATTAGAAATTGAACTGTTTCACTGGTACTTTTCTTTTTAGTCTGAACATCATCTTTAGAACAAACAATAGTTTGTCCTATAAATTCTTCCGCTAAAGTTACTGTAACAAAAGGAACGCCTGAAGTAGTAGAAAGTGTACAAGTTTTATCTTCATCTTCTTCAGCTACAGAAACTGTTTGTTTCTGAACATATTCAGTACCTTTAACACTTACATCCCAGC
>CANRHC010000043.1 GCA_947630305.1 uncultured Bacilli bacterium | reverse complement strand
ACTTAAACCTACCTTTATATTCTTTTTTATTATATCAAAAAAAACACATGATTTATAATTTTATGCGTTTATCCTGTAATAAAATAAGTGAAACTTGCAAAAAAGTTTATATTGTGATAATATGTATTTGTCAAGGAAACTTGCATAAAATAAAAAAGGGAACATTCAGTTTTTTCGAGTTGAATGTCTACCCAATTTATATTGAATCAGACACTTATTCTAGCGAATGAGTGTCACTTTTTTATAACTACTATCATAATGATAACGAGAAATAAAATGATAGTAATGAACTTGAGAACTTTTAAAATAAAAGTCTTAGTTTTCATTTTTATCAAACCTCCTTTCTATAAAGATTTGGAGGTAGACACTCAACAACTGATATTCCCTATAAAAAGTATACTATTTATTACATACAAAAACAAGCGTTCGAGTAATATTTTATTAAAAAGTTGTTGAACTTCTTCCCTTAGCGCACCAGATTGATTATTACTCGAACTTTTTCGTCAATATAAACGACTTGCCAAAAAGCCATCTTATGCTAAGAAAACTTGCGTAAAATAAAAAGGGAACATCCAATTTGCTAGTGTTGAGTGTTGCCAAAAGATTGGTTTCATCTAATTCAAAGCAATTGAGTTAGGTGATTTTTCTTTTTAAATTAATTTACTCCCATAAATTTATGATAATTTAGAAAATAAACTTATATTTTATAAAAACAATATTTATAAAATATGTTAAAATAATATTAAATATGGAGGTTTTTATGGACTTAGAAAAATGGCAAAATATTCAAACTAATCATTTAATTGCTTTATGTGAAATTAAAGATGATTATAAATTATTTTGCAATGATTTAGAAGAATTAATTAAATCTAAAGGTAATAAAAATTTAATTAATAAGGCTTATAAAGTTATGGAAGGAAAAATATCTTCTAAAAAGTTTCAAAATTTTATGAAAAAACATCGAAATACTATAGAAATATTAAAAGCTTATTCTTGTTTAAATAATTTAACAATTTTAAGTTATGATGAAAAAGGTAAAAGAAGAAAAAATTTATCGGAAGATTATTTTTTGGAATATCTTCAAGAACATAAAGAAGATATTGAAATTATTAAAAATGTTGTTTTGAAAATTAAAAGTCTTGGTTTTAATGAATTATCTTTTAATGAAAAAATTGATTTTACTAAAATTGAATATGAATATGATAATTTATATGGAATTGATTTTGCTTTTTTAGAAAATATGGAGATTAATCCTACTTATTTTGATAGTCCAATTAAATATAAAACAACTGGTTCAGCTTATTGTATAATTTTAGGATTTAATAATTATGATTTTAATAAAGAAATAAGTGAAAATGATCGTAATATTAAATTAAATAATTTAGTATTTAATCCTGATAGATTACCAAGTGAAATAACAAAAGATTCTACTATAGGTGTGATTTATAAGTTAGCCCAACAAAAGAAATTAGTTTATGAAGATATTAAAAATTCTGTCAATTTAAGTACATATACTAATGATATTTTAGATAATTTTGAACAATTAAAAAAAGTTATTGAAAAAATTAATAAAGTTAAAAATAATCAAGAATTAACTAATTTATTGAATCAGATGCAAAGTATGTTGTATCAATTAAAATTATTTGGAATAAATTTTGAAAATGAAGTAATTGATTCTAATAAGGATATTACTAATGAAATAATGGTAAGAGAGAAGAAACTATATTTAAATAATAGATATTTAACAAATATAAATAAGGTGATTTAAATTAATGAATTCTATTGATTAAAAGAAAAATAGAGGAAAAAAGGTGATTATTTATGGTAGAAAGTAAAATTAAAGAATTATTTTTAGATGATAAAACCGTTTATATTTTAGATGTTGATGGGGTATTGGCTAAGATTGAATATGGAAAATATAATCATTATTGTTATGATGATGAATTATGGAAGAAAATGATTTTAGAAAATAATTATTATGATTATGTTAAACCAATTAAAAAAATGCAAGAGTTTTTAAAAGATAAAGATAAAAAAAGAGTATATGTTGCAACAAAAGTTATGAATGATGTTGAATATAATCAAAAAATAAATTTTTTAATAAAACATTATGATATTATACCAAGTCATGTTAAGTGGGTATTAAATGATGACGATAAATTAAAAATTATAAAAGATATTCAAAAAGAATATCCTAATCTTGATTCTAAATATTTTGTAATGATAGATGATACTATTAATGTTTTAAATAATATTATGGATCATTCTGATTTTTCAACAGTACATATAAGTAGTTTTTTTGATTAACTACTTATTTTTATATTCTATATAATAAGCATAATATTCATCATATGTTATATTTTCGTCGTGAATTACTTTAGCAGCTTCACTTCCTACATAACGCCAGTGCCATGATTCTGGTTCATATCCAGTTATATAAGTTTTTCCTTCTGGATAACGTTCTATAAAACCATATTTATAAGCATTTTCTTTTAACCAATTATATGTTTTGCTTTCTTTAAAATCTGATTCGATAGGTTCTGATTTACTTGTCATATCAACCACTAATCCTGTTTGATGTTCAGAATGTCCTGGTCTTGCTGCTGTTTGATCAGCTTTTCTTTCCCCTTGAGCTTCTTTTCTTTCATTATAAATACTTTCTTGTTCTTCATAATTACGATAACTTGATGTAACCATTAAATAAAATCCAGCTTTATTTGCAGCTTGCCAAAGATTCATAAATTCATCATATGCATAAGAAAGTAATTTATTATCCCCTTCATTACCATATGAATAATCTAAAGATATATTTTTTAAATCAGTTGGAGCATATTCTTTATTTAAAGCATAAAATTTATTAACAATCATTTTTTCTTTTAAATTAATATCAGTATTAAATGTAACTTCATACCATTTATTATTTGCATGAGTGTTTACCATCGCGACTATATCAGTTAGTGTTTCATCATTTTGTTTTTCAAAAAATTTTAAATAATTATCTAAATTATTTTCAATAAAATATTTTTCATTAATAAAATCAACAATTAAATCATTTTGAGGATTATTTAGAATATAATTTATAGTTTCATCATTTACTTTAGAAATAATTTGCTTAGCATTATCAATTGAATAACCTATATTAATTAATTTATATTCATATGTTTGTTTATATTTATAATCTTTATAATATTTTATGCCAAATATTAAACTAGTTATTGTTACTATTAAAATTCCAAATAATATATAAGCACCTTTTTTAAGTTTTAATTTTTTCTTTTTTATTGTAGCCATAAATATTCCTTTCTTATAATTTTTTGCTATTTTTTTCTTGAAACTTTTTGTCGAATATTGTATTATTTTATTAAGATAAAAGAAGGTAGAAAAATGAATAATAAAGAAGTTTTAAATTATTGTCCAAATTTTAATCATATAATTAATTTTAAATATAATGTTGATGATATAATTACCGATAAATTAATAACTATTTACCGTGATTTTATTTTTAAAGCTAATTTAAGTGATAAAAAAGATGTTACGTTGGTTAAAAATATTGATTATGTAATAAATAAATATACTGAAGATTACTTATTTCGAAAAGAAATGAGAAGTGAGATAATAAATATTAAGATAAAGAAAACTTGTACAGATATATTAAGAGCAATAGTTGAAAATATCTTAAATATTTTTGATAATTATTTATTTAATACAACTAGAAAAATTAAAATAGCTAAATGGATTTAAATTTTTTACATCCAAATAAAGACAGCAACACCACTTAAAACTAAAATAGCAATAACAACAATTTCAACAATGATGATAACATCTTTGACTTTAATTCTTTTTTTTACCTCTGTTATTTCATCTTCATATTCTTTAATAATTTCATTTTTTTCTTGAATAATTTTATCGTTTTGTTTCATTTTATTTAGCCCCTTTCAAATTATATCAATATTATAACACGCCTATTAAAAAAAGAAAAAAAGAAAAATATAAAAAAATGCCTATAAGTGTCTAATAATTAGTTATTTATTATATTTGGTGATTGTTTTATAAGCATATTATATTAAAGAGAGAAGGAAAATTATGCAAATTACTTATATAATAATTATTAGTATTATTACTTATATTTTTGGGGCATTTACTAAATTAAAATGGACTAGTATGCCTAATAAATATATTCCCCTTCAAAATGTTATTATAGGTTTTATTAGTGGATTAATTTGTTTTATTTTTAAAGTTGAATCAAATTTATTGACTTCCTTAGTATTATGTTTAAGTGCTACTATGAGTGCTGGTGGAATATCTGATTTAATGAAGATAGGTAAAGAAGAATCATAATTTATTTGACCGTATTGGAAAATGGTTCAGGCCACGTGCTTCAGCACGTAAAACCCTTGTAGGGTTAAGAGGCAATTTATTGTCGCAATTCTGAAAAATGATGTATAATAACAAACCAAGTGAGGCGGTTTGCGATGAGAAAATCAAGTCATGTCCAATATGATTATAGAATATCACGTAGTGTGGACAATAAAATATCGATATAAAGTGTTAAGTGGAAGAATAGCTAAAAGGTGTCGAGAATTAATAAGACAAAGTTGTAATAGTATGAATGTAAATATAATAAAAGGAAGTATAGGAAAAGAACATATCCATATGATGGTATCTTGTCCGCCGAACTTATCAGTGTCAAAGTTAATACAACAACTAAAGGGAAAAACATTAAAGGTATTGTTAAGTGAATATAAGGAATTAAAAAAAATATATTGGGGACAACACTTGTGGGCAAGTGGATATTTTTGCCGAAGCGTTGGATCAGTAACTAAAGAAATGATAAAAGAATATATAGAAAATCAGCAAGATAAATATGAAGAAAATTTTAAAATAATAGGGTGAGTTTACTCACTAAATTTGCTTTCAGCACCTAGAACAAGCCACGTAATTTATTGCGTGGTTCTTGACATTTTTTTCAATTAAAGTGATAATGTTAAAGGTTAGGAGAGATAATATGCCACATGTTATAGTTGTAGAAGATGAGAAAAATATTCAAGAACAAATAAAACAAGTTTTAAGAAAAATTTCATTTGCTAATGATATTGATATAAATATAAAGTATTTTGAAAAGTATAATAAAGATTTAGAATTGGAAATAAATAATGATACTTATCGTAAAGTATATATAATGGATATAGAATTAAAAAATAGTATAAGTGGTATTGAAATTGCTGAAATAATTAGAAAAAATGATTGGGATAGTGAAATAATATTTGTAACTTGTCATGATAAAATGTTTGAAAGTGTTCATCGTCAGATATTAGATGTTTTTGATTTTATTGAAAAATTTCATGATATGGATAATCGTTTAGAAAAAGATTTACAAGCTATTTATAGTCAAAAATTTGATAAAAAGATGTTAAAGATTAATGGAAGAAATGCTGATTTAGAGATTTATTTTAAAAATATTTTGTATATAACTCGTGATAAAGAAGATCGTAAATTAATAATTTATACTAAAAATATTGAGTTTAAAATAATTGGTACTTTAAATGAGATTCAAGAAATGTTAGATAGTAGATTTATTAAAACTCATCGTAGTTGTCTTGCAAATAGTGATCATGTTATGGAATATAATTATAAAGATGGATATTTTGTATTAGATACAGGTGATAAAGTAGATTTATTATCAAAAAAATATCGGAAGAATAAAAGTTGACATAAGGAATTGTCAACTTATTTTGTTACTAAAAAAATTTATGTTATACTATTTTATGGTGAGATTTATGGCAAGTAAAAATACTTACGATGAAAAATCAATTAAAATATTAGAGGGTTTAGAAGCTGTTAGGAAACGTCCTGGAATGTATATTGGTTCTACTGATAAAAGAGGGATGCATCATTTAGTATGGGAAATTGTGGACAATGCTATTGATGAAATTATTAATGGTTATGGTGATTATATTAAAATAATTTTACAAAAAGATGGATCAGTTACGATTGCGGATAATGGACGTGGTGTTCCAATAGGAATGCACGAAAGTGGCAAAAGTACACCAGAAGTTATTTATACCGTTTTACATGCTGGTGGTAAATTTGAAAATTCAGGTTATAAAGTATCTGGTGGACTTCATGGTGTTGGGGCATCTGTTGTTAATGCTTTATCAACTAAAATGGATATTACTATTTATCGTGATGGGAAAATTAGTCAAATTAAATTTAAAAATGGTGGAGAGGTTTCAAGTCCCCTAAAAGTAATTGGTGAATCTAAAAAAACAGGAACTATTGTTAATTTTTTACCTGATAAAGAAATTTTTAAAAATTGTAATTTTTCTTTTACAACTATAAGTGAAAGAATGCAAGAAAGTGCGTTTTTATTATCTAATGTAACGATTGAAATAATTGATGAAGAAGATAATTTAAATGCTAAATATCATTATGAAAAGGGGATTAATTCTTTTGTTGAATATATTAATGAAAATAAAAATCCTTTACATAATGTTATTAATTTTAAAAATACGAAAAATGACATTGAAGTTGAAATAGCAATGCAATATACTGATTCATATAATGAACAAATTATTTCTTTTGTTAATAATGTTAAAACCGCTGATGGTGGAACTCATGAAGTTGGTTTTAAAACTGGTTTAACGAAAGCTTTTAATGATTATGCTAAAAATAATAATGTTTTAAAAGGTAGTTTAGATGGATCTGATGTAAGAGAGGGACTAAGTGCGATTATATCAGTTAGAATTCCTGAAAACTTATTACAATTTGAAGGTCAAACTAAAGGGAAACTAGGAACACCTGAAGCTAGAAATGCTGTGGAAAGTATAACTTATGAAAATTTAAAATTCTTTTTAGAAGAAAATAAAGAGGTTGCATTAAGTATTTTAGATAAAGCTGCTAAAAGTAAATTAGCAAGAGAGGCAGCAAGAAAAGCAAGAGAACAAGTAAGAAAAGGTGCTGGTAAAAATAATAAAGAACGGATTTTAAGTGAAAAATTTGCTAAAGCTACTGGTAAAAATTATGCTTTAAATGAATTGTTTTTAGTAGAAGGTGATAGTGCAGGTGGAAGTGCTAAATCTAATCGTAATAGGGAAACTCAAGCAATCTTACCTTTAAGAGGTAAAGTCTTAAATTGCGAAAAAGCATCTGCTAAAGATATTGAAGCAAATGCAGAATTAAGACAAATTGAATATGCTATTGGAGCTGGTTTGGGACCTGATTTTGATTATCAAGAAAGTAATTTTGGAAAAGTTATTATTATGACAGATGCCGATGTTGATGGTTCCCATATTCAAATTTTATTAATAACTTTTTTCTATCGTTTTATGAGACCTTTAATTGAACAAGGAATGCTTTATGTAGCAACTCCACCATTATATTCAGTTGAAACTAGCAAAGGTAAAATTTATATAGCTGATGATGAAGAATTAGAAGAAAAAAGAAAAGAAGCTAAAGCTCCTTTAAAAATTCAAAGATTTAAAGGTTTAGGTGAAATGGATGCTGATGAATTATATGAAACAACAATGAATCCTTTAAATCGCCGATTACTAAGAGTTACTTTAAATGATGCGGCAATTGCTGAGAAAAGAATTCACGTTTTAATGGGTGATGAAGTTGCTCCAAGAAAAGAATGGATTAATGAAAATGTTGATTTTACTTTAGAAGATGATTTTAGGAAGTGATGATATGGCTAAGAAAAATAATGAAAAAACAATTGTTGAAAAAATATTTGAATATAGTTTAGAAGAATTAATGGAAGTTGGTTTTGGTCGTTATTCTAAAGAAATTATTCAAGAAAGAGCCTTACCAGATGTAAGAGATGGACTAAAACCGGTTCAAAGAAGAATTTTATATGCGATGTTTATTTCCCATTTTACCCATGATAAACCATATCGAAAAAGTGCGAAAGCTGTTGGTGATATAATGGGTAATTTCCATCCACATGGTGATTCTTCTATTTATGGGGCTTTAATTCATATGTCTCAAAAATGGAAAATGCGGGAAACTTTAATTGATATTCATGGGAATAATGGTTCAATTGATGGTGATGGTCCAGCTGCCATGCGTTATACAGAAGCAAGACTATCAAAAATTGCCGAAGAAATGTTAAAAACCATTCCTAAAAATACGGTTGAAATGACTTATAACTTTGATGATACAGAATTAGAACCTACAGTTTTACCAGCTGCTTTTCCTAATCTATTGGTTAATGGTTCAACAGGTATTTCGGCAGGTTATGCAACTAATATTCCAACTCATAATTTAAGTGAAGTAATAGATGCTACAATTAAACGAATTGAAAGTCCTAATTGTCGTTTAGAAACGATTATGGAAATAATGCCTGGACCAGATTTTCCAACTGGAGGTGTTATTGAAGGAAAAGCAGGACTTTTAGAAGCTTATACTAAAGGTAAAGGTAAAGTTATTTTAAAAGCTAAAACAGAGATTGTAAGTAATGGTTCTAAAAAGCAAATTATTGTTGAATCTATTCCTTATGATGTTTTAAAAGAACAATTACTCAAAAAGATTATTGAAATTAAAATTGACAAAAAAATTGAAGGAATAAATGATGTTATAGATGAATCAGATGCAAATAATTTAGCTCGTATTGTCATTGATTTAAAAAAGGATGCTAATGCTGAAGTTATTTTAAATTATTTACTTAAAAATACCGATTTACAAGTTAATTATAATTTTAATATGGTGGCGATTGTTAATCGGCGTCCTAAATTAGTAGGTATATTAGATATTTTAGATGCTTTTATTGCCCATCAAAAAGAAGTTGTCCTAAGAAGGACAAAATTTGATTTAGAGCATGCAAAGAAAAGATTTCATATTTTAGAAGGTTTAATGAAGGCCATTAGTATCTTAGATGAAGTAATTAAAACTATTCGGGCTAGTAAAAATAAAACTGATGCCATTGATAATTTATGTAAAGAGTATGATTTTACTTATGAACAAGCTAAAGCTATTGTTGAATTACAATTGTATCGTTTAACTAATACTGATATAGTAGATATAACTGAAGAAATGGAAAAATTAAAGAAAGATATGTATATTTGGGAACAAATATTGAATAATGAAGAAGCTTTAAAACATGTGATGAAACAAGAATTAAAAATGATTAAAAAGGAATATGGTAATCCAAGAAGAACAATAATTAAAGATGAAATAACCGAAATAAAAATAGATATGAAAAGTATGATTCCTAAAGAAAAAGTAGTAGTAGTTGTTACAAATGAAGGTTATATTAAAAGAGTTAGTAGTAAAAGTTATTCAGCAAATAATGAAGAACCAACTATGAAGCCTGGCGATTATATTAAAAATCTTTATGATGTTACAACTCAAGATAATATTTTAGTGTTTACTAATTTAGGTAATTATTTATTCTTACCAGTTCATAAAATCCCTGAAGCTAAATGGAAAGATTTAGGTAAACATGTTAATAATATAGTTATGCTAAGTCAAAATGAAAAAGTTGTATCTTCTTGTATTTATGAAGTGACTAAAGAAATTGTTATTGTAACTAAAAAAGGAATGATTAAAAGAAGTAAAATGGCTGATTATTTTGCTACAAGAATTTCTAAAGCAATGGTTGCTATGAAATTAAAAGAAGAAGATGAAGTTGTTAAAGCTCTTGTTTGTAAGCAAAATATTTTATTGACAAGTAAAAATGGATATTATACTAAATTTTCTAAAATAGAAGTTCCTTTAGTTGGAGTAAGAGGATCTGGTGTTAAAGCTATGAACCTAAAAGATGATGAAATAGTGTCAATAAATAGTTTTGATAACTTTGATTATGCAATAGTAATTACTAATCAAAATACAGCTAAAAGAGTTAAAGCATCAGATTTTAGTGAAACCGGAAGAGCTAAAAAGGGAAATAGTTTAATTAAAAGAGTTAAATCAAATCCATATGAAATAAGATGCATATTACTTAATAAAATTTTAATTATTAGTATTGATAGTATAGCTAAAGAATTAAAAGCTACTGATATTCCTATTATGGATATATCTTCTACGGGAAGTTTAATGAGTAAAAAGAAAATTGATTATATAGATAGTAAATATGAATTAGAAAAAATTACTTTAATAGAAGAGAGAAATGAACAACAAGATTTTAATATAGATGATTTTAAATTATAAAAAATTACTTACTACATAAAATGTAGTAGGTGATTTTTTTATGAATAATAAAGAAGCATTTAAAGTTTTTGCAAGACGTCATCCTGAATTAGTAAGTTATATTAAAAATGGTAATATGACTTGGCAAAAATTTTATGAAATTTATGATATTTATGGTGAAGATAATAAAGCATGGGCAGATTATTTAACTAAAAAAACTGAACCTGTCGTTGCTGAAAATATAACTAATAAATTAAAAAATATTGATATGAATTCTATTCAAGAACATATTAAAACTGCTCAGAAAGCTTTAAGTTTAGTTAGTGAATTAACAACTAAAGGTGCAAATAATGTTACAAATGCAGTTCCAAAAGTACCACGACCAATTAATCAATTTTTTGAGGATTAGTTTATGGAATTAGAATTGCAAAAAAAATTTTTAGATAATCCTAAACTTTATGAACATTTAAAACAAAATTCAGGTTGGATAAAAATATTAAATCGTAATCCTAATGCATTTAAAGATTTTGAAGAATCGATGAAAGAAATGTATAAAGAAAGAGCTACTGATAAGGTTGATGAAATGTTAGATAATATTGATTTAATAACTACTTTTTTAAATGCAATGAAATAAAAAGGTATAGTTTTGCAAAATAATTTTAAGGTCAGCCAATAAAAAACTTGACAAGAACTTGTAAAGTGATAGAATACATACTTAACAGGTGGGTTTGTTATGAAAGAAATTTACGTTAAGTATCATATAGGTGGAAAATCTTATACTAAAGATTATCCAATTACTAATCCAGTACCAATTAACAAACAATTAAAAATATCATTACCTTTAATTACTGGTGCAACAATTCATTTACCAATTGACAAAGATGTTAAAATATTGATTGGTAAAGAAATTGATTTAAATCAAATTGCTTTAGATAAATACAAAATTGAAAAATATAATTTAAATTTAGATGAATTAGCTAATTTATCTTTACAAGGTTTTAATAAAGCATGCCTTTTAAATTTTAAAAAATATGATCAATTTTTAGTTGGTATTAATAGAGATGATATGATTGTTTCAGATTATTTTGCTTTAAAAAGAATTATTGATGGATTAGCTATTCCTTATAAAAGTGTCTAATTATTCACATAATTTACAAAATATGTAAAACGTTCTTGACTTATAAAAAAAAATCTTTTAAAATCTCACGTTTGACAGTTTTAAAAAGGCAAAAACTCTCAATGTCCCTATTTATGAGGGGTTGAGAGTTTTTTAAGT
>CANRHC010000042.1 GCA_947630305.1 uncultured Bacilli bacterium | reverse complement strand
TTTGGTTGCCTTGCAAACCCTTATAAATAAAGGGTTTCAACAAAAATGGAGCGCTATTGCGCTCCTTCAGGGGGTTTGTTGATTCACTCTCATATAAAGGTCGTGATCATGAATCAGCGTAGCGTTTATATCTACGCTATATAAAGATTAATATATTATGAAGATTTTGTCAATTATTAAATTTTAATTCTTCAATAATTTTTACATAACTTGTCAAATTGATATATTCATCTATATCAATCCATTCTTTTACGTCTTCTAAAGCTCTCATTAAAACATCATAATTTTTTCTTATATCAGCTATATGAAAAGTCATATCACCACTTTGCTTTTCTCCAAATAAATCGCCTTCGCCTCTAAATTCAAAATCTTTTTCACTAATGTAAAATCCATCATTACTTTCTTCTAAAACCTGTAAACGTTTGACATCTTCATTACATATCAAGTAACAATAACTTTGTAAATCATTACGTCCAACTCTTCCTCTTAATTGATGTAGGGTAGCCAGTCCAAATCTTTCAGCATTAAAGATAATCATCATTGTTGCTAAAGGAACATCTACACCAACTTCAATAACAGTTGTGGAAATTAAAATCTTTACATCACCATTTTTAAAGCGATTCATGATTTCATCTTTTTCCTTATTTTTTAACTTACCATGCAATACTTCAATTGGTACTTTACCATGAAAAGCCCCATCAAATTTTTCTTTTAAATTTATTACAGTTTGTAAAGGCATATCTTCATTTTCTTCAATCATAGGCGCTACAACATATATTTGATGATTTAGTTTTATTTCTTCTAAAATTTGATATAAAACATCTTTTAATTCACTTTCTTTTTTTACATGGGTAATAACCTCTTTTCTACCACTTGGTTTTTCTTTAATAATTGAAGTATCCATATCGCCATAAATAGTAAGAGCATAAGTTCTAGGAATTGGTGTTGCACTCATAAATAAAACATCAGGCTTGACTCCTTTTTCTTGTAAAATATTTCTTTGATTAACTCCAAAACGATGTTGTTCATCAGTTATCACAAAACCTAAATTAGGAAATAATAAATTTTCATTTAGTATCGCATGTGTCCCAATTAATACATCTACTTTTCCATTCAAAACTTTTTTCATAATTTCATTTTTATTTTTCTTACTCATACTACCAATTAAAAGTTCAACATTAATATTATATTTTTCTAAAAGTTTTTTGATAGAATTATAATGTTGAGTTGCAAGTATTTCAGTAGGAGCCATAAAAGCACTTTGATAACCAGCTATATAATTAGCATAAATTAAAACTGTAGCAACAATTGTTTTCCCACTTCCAACATCACCTAATAATAAACGATTCATCCTTTTTTTAGTTGTAAAATCTTCTAAACCATCTTCAATACTTTTTAACTGATCATTAGTTAATTTAAAAGGTAAATCAGAAATAAATTGTAAAATTAATGATTTATCAATATTTTTAATAATACTCTCTCCACTTACTTTTATTTTTTTTAAATATTGAACTTTAAATAAAAATAAAAATAATTCTTCATATATTAATCTTTCTTTAGCCTTTTTTAATAAATCTTCATCTATAGGTTTATGAATAACATTAATAGCATCTTTTTTAGATAAGAATTCATATTTTTTTATATATCTTTCTGGAATATAATCTACTATATCATTATTTTCTTTTAAAGCTTCAGAAATAATTTTTTCTAAAATTATATTTTTTAAGTTTTTAATACTATGATAAATAGGAATAATTCTTTTTTCTTCTAATTTTCCAAATCTAATATTATTTGCAGTAAATAAATTTTTTTTAAGATCAAATTTACCAATTGCTATAATATTTTGACCAATTTTTAAATTAGGTCTTAAATAAGCTCGATTATAAATAACTAAAGACATAATTTTTCCATTAGTTTCAATTTTCATTCTTAAAATATTTAAATTTTTTTTAATATAACCTACTTTATTAATTTCTAAAATAGTTGCATTTATAACGACAATTTCCAAAGAATTAGTATTATCTAAGATAGTTGGAACTTCAATTTGATAACGATAAGGATAATATGTTAATAAATCATCTAAATTATAAATATTTGCTTGATATAACGCTTCAATAGTTTTATTACCTACTCCTTTTAAATTTTGTAAATTCATATTATCCTTATTCCTTTCAAAAACTATATTTTCTTTAGTATAACACGATAAATTAAAATATTATATATCAATTTCATCTATTTTTTTAATACTTAATGAAGCTGTAATTCCACTACCAAAAATTATTGTTACATTATCAACAGTAGCTGATAATTCCATATCTAAAACATCATCAGCCCTAAGACTAACAATTGTATTTCCATTAAAACTTTCTATTTCATTTGGCTTGATGTTTTTAGCTATAACTGTAGAAGGAATCATCACTCCATTTTCTCTTACCATAAAAGTAATAGTAGTATCTTTATTAGCACTGATATTAAGAAAATAATTTAATTCATATACTCCATCTTGTTCTAATTTAAAAGCATTTTCAATATTATTAATAATATTAATATTATCCATTGTTTCAATTAAAGGAATTTGACTCCATAAACCTGCACCTTGAGTATCTAAAGTGTTAGTCATATTGTTATATTTTCCACCATATGCACTTAATAAGGCATATCCTGCTGGGCCTCTTGGTCCAGTTGGTCCCATTGGTCCAATCATTCCTTGAAGCCCTTGAACTCCTTGAGGTCCAGTTGATCCAATTGGTCCAATCTCACCTTGTGGTCCTTTTATTTTACCTACATTAACCCACTTATTTTCGTTATCTGACCAAACATATAAATCACCTTCAACTAAATAACTATCACCTAAATTACCATTAGGATGTTCATCCTCTAATTGATTTAAATTATCATAAGAACCCATAATTGTTACGCTAGTTCCAGCTGGTCCCATTGGTCCTTCATTGCCAACTTCACCTTTAGGTCCAGTTGGTCCAACCATTCCTTGAAGCCCTTGAACTCCTTGAGGTCCAGTGGGTCCTTCTACACCTTGGGGACCAGTTGGTCCAATTATTCCATTAACAATTTGATAACAACAATTAGCAAAATGATATTTTTCTTGAGCACATTTTACTTTCTTTAAAGCTTTTTGATAATTATTATTCATAAAACATTCATCCTTCTATAATAAAATATGATAAATGTCCTATAATGTTATTTATTTTTTTTATAATTATTTATTAAATTTTTAATTTTAATAAAATGATGATTTATACCTGACTTTCCTATAGAATATCCATAATCTTTAGAAATTATATTTGCTAATTCTTGATAAGAACTTTCCGGATTTAATTCTCTTACTTTTATAATTAATTGAGTTTTTTCATCTAATAAAGAGATTAAATTATTTTCTTTTAAAAATTTAATATCTTCAAGTTGGGAAAAACCAGTTTTTATACTTTTTTCTTGATTAGCAATATCACAATTATTTAAACGATTTAACATATTTTTATGATCACGATATATTCTAATATCTTCAAAATAAAATAAACAATTAGGAGCTTCAAATAATCTTATCATATCGCTAATTTCTTCACTAGACTTTAAATAAACCATATAACGATTATTTCTTTTTAAAACTTTACTATTAAATTTAATTTTACATAAAAGATTATTTAAAAAAATAGCATCCTCTTTCTTTGTAAAAACAAATTCTAAATGATACCCACTTGTACTTGGATCATTAATAGAACCATTAGCCAAAAAAATTCCTCTTATAAATCCCATAATTTGTTCTTGATTTTGTAAATCTTCTTCTTTAATTAAATAAAAATGATTATTTTGATAAATATGAAGTTTTTCTAAAATATCCATTACCTTATTTTTAATTTCTAAAATATATATTTGTTTAGCTCTTAATCTTTTTTGATTTCTAATTATAATATTTATTTCTATTTGAAACAAACTTTTTAAACTTTTATAAACTCTTCTAGCAACTGCACCATTTTCAAAAATAAGAGTAATGCTTTTATTAGATATTATGGCATCATATCTTAAAATTGCAATTAATTCATAAGTCATAATTCTTTTAGAAATTTTACTATTAGCAATTTCTTCTTTTAATTTAGTTGAAAATGTCATAATAATCACCTTTACAATAGTTATTATAAAAAAAAAGAACTTGTTTTTCAACAAATTCTTAACCAACATACCAAGCATTTCTAACACCAAAACTCCACCCTTCATAATTTGGAAAACCAGGAGGAGTAATTACATTATCTCTTGGTATGGCATATCCATTGTAAAATCCTTTAGCTACACCAAAATGAAGATGAGCACCAGTTGTACAAGTATCATATCCACCATGAGCAGTAGATGTTGAATAACCACCTGCCCAACCAAGAAGTGTACTTTGAGTTACAACATCACCTAAATCAACATTAAATCTCAATAAATGGTAATAAAATGTTGTATAAGGAACGCCATTTACTGTAACGTCAATAAAAAGCATATTACCACCACAACTACTAGCATAAATCTTTCCAGACACAACTCCAGCAGCTGCAGCATAAACAGGAGTTCCTTCAAAAGGACTTGGTCCACTTATATCTAAACCATTATGATAACTTCCCCAACGATAACCAACTTTACTTGTAATAATACCATGATCAAGAGGTTTTAACCATTCACCATTATCAATAGTAATAACATTACCTTCACTATCATACACTTTTTTAATACAATCGGTACTAATAACTGCATCATCGCCTAAATCAGGAGCATACTCTTTACAATCTTTTTCAGCTTTATCTAATTTTTCTTTTAAAGATTTTACTTGAGTATCAATATCAAGAGCATATTTATCATAATTTTTTAAATCACCATATCTTGCTTCAATAATTTTTTGGTATTCAACAGCTTGAGCTTCTAAATTTTGTTTCTTTTGATCTAATTCAATTTTTAATTCTTCATTTCTTTTAATTTCTTCATTTAATTCATTAACTTTATCTTTAACAGAAGAAGATATTTGTTCAACAGTTGCCACACGCATCAACATATCAGTTATTGTACTAGCTCCAGATATATATTCTACATAAGCATTTCCACCTTCTACTTGTTGAAAATACTTCATAACTTGTTCCATTTCCGTTTTTAACTTTTCAATATGTTCATTTGATTCATCTATAGCTTTTTGAGCTTCTTCCATTTCTTCTTCAGCTTGATGAATATCTGCTTCAGCTTGCTTTATTGCAGCTTGTTTTTCAGCAATTTCTTTTTTAGCTTCCTCAGTTTTATTATTATTTTCTTTCTGTTCTTCTAACTTTTTATTATAATCACTTTTTAATTCACCTAAAGTTTGTTTATCACTTGAAGCATAAACAACTAAAATGTTTAAAAAGCAAAAACAAATAATTATTAAATAGCTTATAATCTTTTTCATATCTTCAAATACTTTCTAACTGCTCGCCAAGAGCCAATCATTCCTACTAAAGAACCTACAATAACTAAGAAACCAGATACTATAAAGACAAACGGAAAAGGTTGAGATAAAGTAAGAATCTTAGTAAAAATAAAACCACCAGTTTCATTATATAAATATACATAACCATATATTGAAACTATAATTGGTATTATACTACCAAAAATACCTAAAATAAAACCTTCAAATATAAATGGTAATTTAATAGCTATATTACTAGCACCTACTAAACGCATAATCTCTATTTCAGTTTTCCTTGATGAAATAGTTAACTTAATCGTATTACTAATTAAGAATGCTGTTACTAAAACTAAGGCTAAAACTATAATTATCGTACCTTTACTAATTGCATCAAAAATACCAACAATATTTTCAACCATACCCTCTCCATACTCAGCACTAGAAACAAAATCATATTGTCTTAAAGCTTCAGCTGTTGTACTTAAACCATTAACATTTTTAACTGTTACAATTATTGAATCAAGTAGTGGATTACTATCTAAATAATCTAAAGTATTTTTTAAAGTATCACTTTCTTTTTTCATTTGAGCAAGCCATTCATCTTTACTTTTAAACTCACTTTTTAAAACATTATCCATTGTTTTTAAATCATTTTGTAATTTAATAATATTTTCTTCAGTAGCTTCTTTTTTTAAATAAACAACTATTGTTAACTCCTTTTCTAAATTAGTAGTAATATTATTAACATTATAAGTAAGAACTAGTGAAATAGCGACCAATATTAATGTAACTGTTGTACAAGCCACACTAGCTATTGATAATGAAAAATTACGAAATACGCTTTTAAAGGAATCTCTAATCCCGCGATTTAGAATTCTTAAGGCTTTCATGTACTTTATAACTTCCTTTCAAATTATCACTTACAACAACACTATTTTCAACCACTATAACCCTTTTTTTCATACTATTAACTAATTCTTTGTCATGAGTTGCCATAATAATAGTTGTTCCAAGTTCTTTATTAATCTTTTCAATAATTTTCATAATTTCTTTACTAGTATCAGGATCTAAATTTCCAGTTGGTTCATCACATATTAATAACTTTGGATCATTTACAATCGCACGTGCTATAGCTACTCTTTGTTGTTCTCCACCTGATAATTCTTTTGGTAAATTTCTTAATTTATCTTTTAAACCAACAGCTTCAACAGCCTTAATAACTTTAGGTCTAATTTGTCTACTAGGCATACCTAAATTTTCTAAAGCAAAAGCAACATTTTCATAAACAGTTAATTTTGGTAAAAGCTTAAAATCTTGAAAAACTACACCAATTTTTCTTCTTAATTTATAAATTTTAGAATTTCTTAATTTACTTACATCTATTCCACCAACAACTACTTTACCTTTAGTTGGTTTTTCTTCACGATATAACATTTTAATTAATGTAGATTTACCACTTCCAGTAGAGCCAATCACAAAAACAAATTCTCCCTTATCAATGGTTAAGGAAACATCAGCAATAGCAGTTGTTCCATTTTTATATGTTTTATAGGCATTTTCAACTTTAATTAGCTTCACTTTTTTACCACCTTCTATATTTTTAAACCATTATACCATAATTTATAATACTAATAAATGACAAAATTTTACAAAAAACTACTTTTCTTTCTTTTACCACCATGTACTTCATAACAATCATGAATTACAAAAAAAGCATTAGGATCTATTTGTAAAACAATCTCTTTAAATAAATAATATTCCCTAGTAGGCACGACACACATCAACATATAACCTTTTTCTTTACTATATCCACCCTCAGTTTCAAATAAAGTAACACCAGTTTTCATAACCTTTAAAATATGATCTTCAACTTTTTTATGTTCCTTAGTATATATAAAAAATAATTTAGAATTAGAAATACCAATTAAAATATTATCAACAATTTTAGTATACAAAAGCAAAATAATAATAGAATAAACAACATTATTAATACCAAAAGTAGCTCCACCTAACAAAATAATACAACCATTTAAAATCATCAAACACTTACCTTCAGGCATTGGAAAATACTTACTAATAATCTTCATTAAAATATCAGAACCACCAGTATTAAAACCAACTTTATAAATTAAACCATTAGCAAATCCATAAAATAAAGATGCTAAAATAATAGTAATTAAAACATTATCAAAAGTAAAATAAGGCTTTAAAAAATTAGCAACAGGAACAGTAAAACTAACCATAATAGGATAAAAAATACTACCAATAATAGAAACCTTAGAATCATTAAAACCTAAAATAAAAATACTTAAAATAACCAAAATAAAACTAGACAAATAAATAAATAAATTAGCATTCCAACCAAACATATCTTCAAAAACAATAGCTAAACCACTCATACCACCAATAACAAAATGATTAGGCAACAAAAACAAATTATATGTTAAAGCAAGCAAATAAGTACCAATTAAAATAGTAATCAAACGCTTATAAAAATCCTTTTGCAAAATATAATCCTTTAATTTAGTCAAATCCATATTATCATTCCTTATAACAATTCTAACATTTAAAATAAGCTAATTCAATTATAATTTTAATAATAATATTTTTATGAAAATAATAATTATATTTATTTATATTAAAATCTTTTTGTTTTACTATTGAATATTATCAAAAATTAAATAAGAAATTTGTTTTTCAATTAAAACCTTTTCAATATTTTTCTTAGAAAAATCAATTATATTTTATTTAATTCAAAACTATAAGAAATAAATTTATTCTTATTTAAAAAATAATTAAATAATCAGGATATTTTTGTTTAATTATCCTAAATCTTTTATCTTTACTCATATATTAGCTTTAATAAAATCCTTTATTTTTTACTTATAAGAATATAAATGATGATTTACACTAGAAAAATATTGTTCAAAAGTTATCCAATCTTTATTAAAATATATTTCATTTTTAATAATATTTTTTTTAATTTTTTTAAAAGTTTCATTCCTCATTAAACATATTATTTTATTCTTCTTAATTTTAAAATTATATCCTAAAAAAGCAAAACCTTCCTTACAACTTACAATATGAGTTTTTTTATCATTAATCTCTAATAAATATTCTTTATTTAATTTTTCTTTAATTATTTTCAAACACTTTTTTAAATAATTAAAATCTTGACTCATAATAATAATATCATTGTTCTGGTAAACTTAAAGTAGACAACATGAGGGGGTATGTAGACAATTTATTATTTTATTTATACAATTATTTTGTAATGTATACTAGAAAGGCTGTGTTATTTATGAATATGCATTATAATATTGAACTTAAAAAGAAACTTTGTGAGCTTATTTGTTTAAACAATGCTTCTACTATTAAAACTGCTAAAGAATATAATGTTCCTATTAAAACTTTAGAAAAATGGATTACTGCTTTTAACAAAGATATTCATTGTTTTGATCCAAAGGTTGATGGTGTTAATGATTTTAAAATCATTAACAACTCTCACCTGATTCTGACTATGATGATTTATCTCCCGATGATTTTAAATCTATTTTAATGAAAAAAGATATTTTTATATTTTATTCATAAAAATTGGATTTTTTAATAGAATTAAACGAGGTGAATAACATGAATGGAAGTTTTTTTAGCAGTCCTACTTTTCCCCAAGCTACAAATAATCAAAATTTAAGTTCTCCACCTACTAATTATAGTGTAGAACAATCTTTTCCTTTAGAACAAAGTTTAATTGAAAATATTTTACGTTTAAATAAAGGTAAAAGAGTTAAAGCTTATGTATCTTATCCTGATTCTAATGAATGGCGTGATAAAGTATATACGGGAATTATTGAACAATCTGGTAGAGATCATTTAATTATTTCAGATCCTTTAAATGGTAATTGGTATTTAATTAGAATGATTTATTTAAATTATGTAGAATTTGATGAACCAATTAATTATAATCCAGATTATTCTGATACTTTTGATTAGAGCATATAGCTCTTTTTTTATTAATATTTTTCTTAAAATATAATATAATTATTCTAAGGATGGGATAAATGTGAAAAGAAATATTATTTATTGTGGTATTTTTTTAGTTTTTTTAATTGGCATTAGTATTTTTTTATTTAGAAACAATGAAGATTTAGAACCAATTAATAAATTAGATGGGACAATTATTAATATTGGTAATAATTTAATAACTATTAAAGATAATAATAATGAAGTATATACTTTTAAAAGTGAAATTTCTGGTGAAGTTGGTAATGACATTCATATGGAATATCTTGGTACTTTAAATAAAAATAATGATATTCAAGATGTTATAATAAATAGCTATAATGTTGTTGCTTTAGAAGAAAATAATGATCTTTTTAAAGATTATTATGATTTAGCTAATAAGAAAATGTCAACTATGAGCATAGATGAAAAAATTGGTCAAATGTTATTAGTTCGTTATCCTGATAATAATCAAATAAATGATTTAAAAAAATATCAATTTGCGGGTTTTGTTTTCTTTTCTAAAGATTTTAAAGATAAAGATCAAAATGAAGTTAAAAAGATGATTAATGATTTACAAAATAATAGCAAAATTGCTTTACTTACAGCAGTTGATGAAGAAGGTGGTCAAATAATTAGAATTAGTAATAATGAAAAATTAGTATATGAACCTTTTAAATCATCAAGAGATTTATATCAAGAAGGTGGTTTTGATTTAATCAAAATAGACACTATTAAGAAAAGTAAAGTATTATATAATTTAGGAATAAATCTAAATTTAGCCCCTGTAGTTGATATTGCAACTAATCCTGATGATTATATGTATGAACGATCTATTGGACTTGATGCTTCTAAAACTTCTACATATGCTTCAACCGTTATTACAGCTAGTAAAAATACTGGTGTATCATATACTTTAAAACATTTTCCAGGATACGGTAATAACAGTGATACTCATTTAAATACTTCAAATGATGAACGAACATTAGAACAAATAATGGAAAGTGACATCCTACCTTTTCAAAGTGGAATAAATGCTTTAGCTGAAGCCGTTTTAATAAGTCATAATACAATTAAAAATATTGAAGATACACCAGCTTCATTATCAAAAAAAATCCATAATTTATTAACAGAAGATTTAAAATTTACTGGTGTTACGATAACAGATAACTTAGATATGGGTGCAGTTTCTAATATTGATAATGTTATAATTAAAGCGATAAAAGCGGGAAATGATTTAATTATTACATCTGATTATGAAAATCAAATCAAAGATATTAAAAATGCTTTAGATAATCAAACTTTAACGATCGAAGAAATTGAAAATCATGTCAAAAAAATATTAGCTTGGAAATATTATAAAGGTTTAATTACAGATAATCAAAAATAAAAGTTTAAAAATTATTATTTATTTGTTATAATTTTTTTAGAATAAGAGGTATCAATATGGAAACATTTAGTTTAGTTTTAATAATTTTAATTTTAATAATTCTTTATATTATTGGACATATTTTAATCTATAATAAAATGCAATTTTATGTAACTAAAATTGAACATGTAGAATGTATGATAGATGAAGCATTAAGAGAAAAATATGATATTATTTTTAAATTAGAATCCGCGATTAAAGATGCTATTAAAGATAAAAACGAATATCTAAAAGATTTAAAAAAAGAAAAAATTAGTAATTTTGAAATGCAAAGAAAATTAGATGAAGCTCAAGCTTTAATTGAAAATTTATATTATGATCATGAAGAATTAACTAAAAAAAATAAATTTGAAAAAATTTTTGCCGAATTAAAAAAAGTTAATGAAAAATTAACTGCCGGAATTACTTACTATAATTCTACTACATCTATTTTAAATAATTATCTTAGAAAATTCCCAAATAATATTGTCGCTAAAATTCATAAAATTAAGATTAAAACTTTCTTTGATGGTAAAGATATGAGTGATGATGATATATTTGATTTTAAATTATAAAAAGGCTTTTAATAGGAGACTGCTGAAAAAGTAGACAAAATTAAAACTGATATTTAGAATTAGGTTCTAGTTATCAGTTTTTTATGTTTTTT
>CANRHC010000041.1 GCA_947630305.1 uncultured Bacilli bacterium | reverse complement strand
GCTTTCATAACGATTTCATCAACCGTATTTTTAGCAATAATATGATTAACTGTTACCGTCTCTGTTTGTCCCTGTCTATTAAGTCTAGCGTTGGCTTGTTCATAAAGTTCCAAATTCCAAGTTGGAGAGAACCAGATAACAGTATGGCCACCTTCCTGCATATTAAGTCCATAAGCTGTTGAAGCTGGGTGGGCTAATAAAACTGGAATTTTACCTTTATTCCAATCTCTTATATCTTTGTCCGACTCCAATACTTTAGCTTCTTTGATCTCTTTTAAAATAAGATCTCGTTCATGTTTATAGTTATAAAAAACAAGTACCGGGCTTGCTGCCTGTTCAATAGTTTCTTTTAAGACTTCTATTTTTTCTTTATGAATTAAGTGATACTCTCCGGTTTCATCATAGATACTTCCTGAAGCAATTTGTAAAAGCTTATTAGTTAACACGCCGGCATTAACTGCGGTTATTTCAGTATCAGAAAGTTCCAACACCAGCTTTTTTTCCATTTCCAAATAAGCTTTTTGAACTCGATCACTTAAAATAAGAGTTTGATTTTGATAAATACAATCAGGAAGATCAACGAAATCACTATGCTTAATTGAAATACAAATATCAGAAATCAATTCTTTTATAACTGCTTCTGCATCCAGCTTTGGTTTATAACTAAAAATCACCTGTGCATTTCTTTTATCTGGAAGAAAAAACCTTTCTCTATATTGGCCTATTGTTTTATATAAACGCTCTCCCTGATCCAACAGGTAAATCTGCGCCCATAAATCCAATAGTCCATTAGCTGCTGGAGTTCCGGTCAGTCCATAAAGTCGTTTAATATGTGGCAGCATTTTCTTTAAAGACTTAAACCGTTTGGCTCTGTGATTTTTAAAACTTGAAAGTTCATCAATAACCACAGTGTCCCACTTCCATTCACCTTTAAATTTTTCTACCAGCCAGGTCACATTTTCCCGGTTAATAATATAAATATCAGCTTCGGACTTAACAGCCTTGATCCGTTTCTTTTCACTTCCTAAAATTTTAGAAATCTTTAAATGTTTTAAATGATCCCATTTTTTGCACTCATCACTCCACGTAGTTTCGGCTACTCGCTTGGGTGCTATTATTAAAACCTTATTAACCTGATGTTTATAAAATTTTAATTCGTTTATGGCTGTTAAAGTAATTACTGATTTTCCGAGTCCCATTTGAAGCAGGAGGCCAAGCCTTGATTCATTAATCATTCGGTTAATACAGTAATACTGGTAATCATGGGGTTTAAATCTCATCTTTGAATATCATCTAAAACTACATTAATTTTTTCAGGTCTGTTTAATACATAGCTTTTGAAACCTAATCGGGCTAGTCGTTTTAATTCAATAACCTGAAGGGGAGTTACCTCTCCAC
Source organism: uncultured Bacilli bacterium (assembly GCA_947630305.1). Lineage (GTDB taxonomy): Bacteria > Bacillota_I > Bacilli_A > RF39 > UBA660 > Ventrenecus. The sequence continues at coordinate 10,130 of CANRHC010000041.1, read as the reverse complement.
CTTCAGGACTTTTAACTTCAACAAATCCGATCCTGCCTTCAGGAAATAAAACTATCCGGTCAGGGACTCCTGTATGGCCGGGGCTACAAAACTTGTAACAAATACCCTTCCGATCTTTGACAGCTTTAACTAAGTGCTGTTCTAATTCTTTTTCGGTCATTTAAACTCCAATAATAAAATCCATCTCCTTCAGAATCATAAATTGCTTTTTGTATAAATTCTTTCAATTCTGGATAGGCATAATCTTCTGAAGTTTCTTTATCTTTTTTCATATCTGAAACTAAATTAATCAGATCGTTTGTTATTTCATAAATTCTATTTCCATATTTCTTATCTAATTCTGAATTGGTTCTAATATCACCATCACAGACTATCATCAAGGGCATTACATACGCTAAATTATCTATGGCTCTGTTCTTTAATCGTTTATTAATTTTTTCAAGTTCATTTTCTTTCATTGTTCAATTTTCCTATTTATTCCCGTTTCCCATTTTTCCCAGCACTATATATATGTATTTAAAATATCTATTAATTAATAACTATATTTTTTATATTTAATAAAAACCTTATTAAGTAATGGGAAAATAGGAATACGGGAAAAATTTATTAATTTTTTCGGTAGTTACTGAAGATTTTTTATTCCCATTTTAATTCCCAGTTTTGAAAGCCGGGAATAACTATCCTTTTTAAGTTCCCGTATTTCCCGGGAAAATTGGGTTTTTCAACTTTTAATATAAAAGTTATTAAAATTCTTCCCGCTTTTCCCGGGTAAATTGGGAATTTAATTTAAATGATAAATTCCCAATTTTTTAACGTTTGGGAATAAATTTTAATCTTGGGAACTCCAGTCATAAAATTCACTGGTGATTTTATAGCCCCTTGTTCTTCCGTAACATTTACCAAATATAGTAGATCTAGTCTTTCGAAGTCCCGGGAAGGAGTCTAAAATTTTACATATAGAGTTATGGTCTGAAACACTAAAGTCTTCTTTATTCCTTCCGAATAACTCACACCATATTTCTACCGGGGCAATACTATTACGTTTTTTAGTTTCAACGTTTTCTTCATAATCGAAATCCTCATCTTCTATTTCATCTTTTTTCCAGTAAAGTTTTCTTTGTGAAAGAGTCCGATTGTACCAATCCGTTGGAATTTCTTCTAAGATAAAGTTTATTATTTCGTCCTTTTTAGGATCTGCTTCTAAACTTTCATCTTGGGCTTTTTCTGCTAGTTCTTTTGATTTTCCTTCTAAGAATAAATCCTCTCCTAACGTATAGTAGAAATAAGCTTCAGCCCATATTTGGTCTACTTCCTTTGGAAGGTCTTTAAAAACACTCTTAGTAGGTTCTTTAATTCCAAGCTGGACAGGCCAAAACCTCCGGTTCCCAGTTTGATCTCTTAAAAAGGTTTTAGCATTCGTTGTTCCAAATATGACACATTGCCTAGGATGGTTTTGGGTATATTTATCAAAAGGAGCTCTAAACTCATCTTCTCTTTTAGATAAGAAAGATTTAATTTGTTCAACTTCCTTTTTATAAAATCCGGTTAACTCTCCTATTTCAACAATCCAGTTACCATGAAGCATTTGATAACCTTCTTTACTGCCAAAATCTATATAGGAATCTGTAAACCAGTCTTTTCCTAATATGTATAAAAAGCTGGACTTTCCTATTCCTTGAGATCCTATTAGAATTGGCATGTTGTCAAATTTAACCCCGGGTTCTTCCACTCTGGCTACTGCGGCTATTAATGATTTACGTATTACTTCTCTGGTGTAAATATTATCTACAGCACCAAAGTAATCTATTAGCAAAGTTTCCAGTCGTGGTGTTCCGTCCCATTCCAGAGATTCTAAATATTCTCTTACTGGATGTTTAAGACGCTCTTTAGCACTGAGACGACAGGAATCTTTAATTTTTTCTCTTGCATACATATCATAATTAGTTTCTAAGTAATGCATCATTCCTATAACATCATCATCTTCCCAGTTTCTTGGTAAATTTCTGTAATCTCCTGCCCAAGGAAGTGGTTTATTAACTTTAGGTCTTACAGCAAAAGTATCATAATAAAATTTATCTTTTAGCTTTGGGTCTTCTCGCATGATAGCTAAGTAATTTTGATATGTTTTTTCAAACTTACCTTTACTGTCTACGGTTAATTTCGATAGGAGTTTTCGATAAGCGTTAAGTTCTTCTTCCTCTTTAGACTGGGAGTTATCAGATTTTGATTTTTCTTTTTCAGGAGGTGGCAGGCCAAAATTCTGTTCCTTTTGAGCTACCTTCATCTTTTCAATAGTTTCTTCATTTCGGAGTTTTTTAACTTTTTCATCCTGACTAGCAAATTCCATCATTTCTTTAGTGGATTTCTGCTGGTTACTATCTCCGAACTTCCAAACTCTAATTAAGTCAAAGGCGTTTCTTTTTTTACCACCATAAGGATCAGTAGCATGGAAAGAATAAAAGTGAACATCAGCACCAAATTTATCACGTCCATAAACAACCCCGCCCTCAGTACTTTCACCATTAATATAGGTATAACGATCCGGTTTATCAGTCGGTTCATAGACATCCGATAAAAAGGTTTCAAGTGCTTCAGGAATGGAATAAGCCCTGTTAAATAATCCAATTACACCCGGTTTTTCTCTGGGATCTTTTTCATCTTCATCATAGTTACCTGGCTTTTTAAGATCAGGATCTTCAGTAGAAAATCTCGGCCACTCTGATTGTTTTCTCCAGTCGTCTACTCTGTTTAATAAACTATCAGGATCTAAAGGTGAGAAATCTAAGTTGGACTCAAATATAAATTCATCCTGCATATCAGAGCTAACAGACGGCCAGTACATTAACCGGGCAGGTTGGACAGTTGTTGGATCGCAGTACTGCATTCCAATAATTTCACAAAGCTTTCGAGCTAAATACTCATACTCATCAGGAGTTACCACTCGCTTTAACTCGAATAGGATACGAACTCGAGGGTTATTTTTGGTACTTTTTCGGGTAGAATATAAACAGTACTTAAACATTAGAAATTCAAGAGTGCTTTCAATTTCTTCAAGCTCTCCCCAGCTTCCAATGGCATCTAAGTCTAAAGCAATACCGGTTCTGTTGGTTACGGTAGCATTAGATCTTTTACCGCCTTTGAGCTCGCCCAGAACAAAGCCTCCGACATCTTTAAGATCGTCTTTTGAGGCTTTGTCTAATTTCTGGTACGTTTCAAATGTTTCAGGAGTTACTGTTGGGTTACTAACTCTTTGAGCTAGTTCTTCAAATGTTACATCTTCTACCTTCCATTTTGTTGCTTTTCTAGAGCCGCCTATGGAAATCTTCATAGATATCTCCTTAGGTTATTTTTTACCGTTAATCTTCCGTTTCTTCTATTGAATGATTGTTTAAAATTTCATTCATTAATTCTCCGGCTTCTGTTAGTTTTTCTAATACCTCTGAGCTTTCTTCTTCTGTAACCACAACGTTATGAATTAGATCAGCCCAAGTATTATTTAAAAGACCAATATAAATATTTATTTCATCCATTTCTAATCTTTCATATAAAACTCACTTACGAATCCAGCCGCATTAAGAGGTAACTCCTTAGCCCAGGTTGGCTGTTCACACATAATTTCAATTATTCGATCAAGTTCTTCTTTAGCATTTTCTTTATTAACTTCGATTATTACTTCATCGTGAACATGAAAATCTATTTCATAACCTGCTTTATTCAGCTTTAATAAAGATTCTGCTAAACAATCTCTGGCCACCGCTTGGGTTACATTTTCTACCAGCTTTCCACCATACATATAAACTCGACCAATTTTCCGGCTTTCCTGAATTAGACCTTTATAGTCAAAAGAATCACGACCATAAGGATTAACTCCAAGTCGTGGCTCTGGATAATAAAGCTTTCTTTTTGAAGGGAGAGTTATTGTTAAATAATCATTTTCACATTTAAAAATTAAACATTTAACCGGAATACTCATCCCCGGGTTTTTAATAGCTTTAATGGCTGCTTGTTCACAGTCTCTCCAAAGCTGAACAATACAAGGGCTCTTTTTACGCCATTGTTTAACAATTCTTGGCCGATCTTCTAAAGGTATAGCGTGTCCGGGGTCAAACTTTTCAATAGCGTTTACTGCGCCTTGATAACCCAGGGCAAGTTCAGCAACTTTACCCTGAGATCTCAAGCTATGTTCTGGGGCATTCTTATCACATATTTTTTCAAACGGTACATTGAAAAGTTGGGCTGCGCTTTCTTCATAAATTTTTCCAGTGGTTCTAAAAACATTTAAACGCCACTCTTCGCCTGAAAGCCAGGCAATTACTCGGGCTTCAATAGCTGAGTAATCTGCAACAGCGAACATTTTCCCGGGTTTAGGAATAAAGGAAGTTCTAATTAATTGACTGGCAGTGTCAGAAAGGTTAGAACCATAAATCAAACTTAAGCCTTCATAATAACCGCCTTTAAATAAAGATCTGGCTGCTTCAATAGAAACCAGATAATTTCTTGGCAGGTTTTGAACTTGAACGCCACGCCCAGCCCAACGCCCGGTTCGAGATCCATAGAATTGGAGGATTCCATGAACTCTACCGTCTTCACAGACCATATCTTTAATCTTGGCGTATTTAGACAGACTGGTTTTAGCTAATTCTTGTCTTAGTTTTAAAGCTAGTTCTACTTCTTTTAATCCTTTTTCTTGACACTCCTGAATAAGCTGAGGGACAGTATCTTTAGTTAAAGACTTTACTTCCTTATTTAATTGTTGACTTAGCCACTCCTTCATTTGTTTAACAGAACCCGGATTATTAAGCCCTGTTATTAATTGGAGTTCATGGGTTAAACGACCCTTTTCTGATTTATCTAAATTTAAAGCTGAGTCAACAAGGTCAATATCAACTCCCACACCTCTTCGCTGTATTTCTAAATCAAGTAGCCACCCTTCTTTCTCTTTTTCAGGTATCTTAATATCTTTTAAAGCTTCCCGGATTGCATATTCAACCTCAACATCCTGACGGTTATATTCTTTAAATTCCTGCCAGCTAATAATGTCATCAGTAGGATATAACCGAGTATTTTTATTATTTTTGGTTGGCTTTCTTGGCTGGGAAAACTTTTTAATTAGGTTAGTACCTCGGGCATCTTTTTGTTTATCTTTTTCAAAATTAAGAGCTTCAGCTACTTGTTTTAGACCTCCAGTATAACTGGCGTACGCAGCCCGGAACATTGTATCTTCCCATTGGGTTGGGTCTAATTGAATATTTAAATTTGGGTTAATATCGAGCCATTTATCAATGCAGGTTATTTCAAAGACAGCATTAAAGGCTGTCTTTAAAACTTGTGGATTAGTTAAGTCTTCTAAAACCTGTGGCGGCAGATTTTCTCCTGAAGCTATATCCACAACCTGGGTTTCGGTGTTATCATATTTATAAGCGAATAATAGGATCTGAAAATCAGGAGATTCGACGTACTTAAAAACTCCTGATTTTCCCAGATCTACTGAGCTAAAGGTTTCGATATCAATCGATAAAGTTTTCATTAGACTAGGCCGTCAAAGATATCATCTAAGTTGTCGTCTTCTTCGTCTCCAAAGTCTAAGTCATCTACATTTACATTTTTAAAAGCTTCAGCGGCTGATTTTTTCTTACCTGCTAAAGGTTCTCCATCTTTAGTTTTCCAGACACTGTTTAGGTAAGCTCCAATTCCTTTATTTCCGTTATAGTTATATGGAGCGAGATTTAAGTTAACTAGTCCATAGCACCCTGAGTAAACTTCACTTTGTCTTGCTGGGTGTCCATCTCTTCCAGCTATAACTTCTGGTGGATTTTCTGCCTGACAGGATGTGTTTATAACCCACATTCCTTTACATTCTTCACCGTATTCTTCTCCGTTTTCTTTAACACCGTCTCCATCATGAATTGGTACTCTAAGTTTCTTAGGCGTTTCACCGTTGAATTTCTTTTTATCTTTTATTCCTTCTTCTTTGGCTCTCTTAATTCCGTCATTTATAATCTGAAGGTTCTTTTTATCATTTTTAGGAATTAAGATAGTTGCAAAAAACTTTTCTTTTCCAGTATCATACGGATCATCAGGTTCGAATATTTTAAGCCAGCTTAATCTTCCAAATACATTTACTTCTGTCATTGTTTGGTTCTTCCTTTCTATTTCGATGAAAATTCAATTTGACTAAAATCAACATTTTTAAAAGCCTCTTTTGCTGATTTTCTTTTAAAAGGTGATCTTTTATCACTGTCTTTTACTAGAGTTGGTTTTCCTTGAGGTTTTATGACAAACTCCCCAAGTATATTATTAAAATCAGATTTTCCCATTAGCTTTTCTACCTTAGCTAAAGTTAATGGTTTCTCTTCATATAATGCCGAGCGTTCAACGCCTGATTCTATGGCTTTTTCAAACGCTTTCTTTTGATCTGACCATGATCGGTTTGACCGACCTTCTACTGCTTTATAACCGGGAACTTCTTTACCGCTTAGGACTTCACTTAAAGCAAATTCTTTAAGGGTTTTTAAATATGTATCAATCCCCTCTAATTTGGAGATTCGATAAGCGATTTCTTGATTGGAGAGTTTATGTGGATCATCTCTCCCCGGAGGGTTTTCATACTCTCTCCCGTATTCTCTACAAACTGGTTTTGCTAAACAGAAAGTACACCAGTTACCTTTGTGAGCATCACCAGTAGCAGTCAAGGCTGCAGTCGCTGCTGGTTTAACTACTGTTTCCGCCCAGTTTCTTAATTCTTTAAGTTCAATTGTTTCAGAGCTAAAGTTATTCATTCTGGGCTGGATGATATGAGTTATAACAGTTTCTATTCCATAGATAGGATCAAACATTTCAGCAGCCCCTAAAGCATAAAGTCTCATTTGAGAGTTGTTTTCAGCTTTAACCTCTACATTTTTACCGTATTTAAAATCGAAAACATGTAAAACCCCAGGAGAGGCAATAATACAATCAGCCGTTCCAAATGAATTAGATCCAAGCCATTCACTTAAATCCACTTTAATTTCAGTAGCTAAATAGGGGATATTTGTTTCATTGAAAACAGCTCTTACTCTTTCTAAATACTCTGAAGCATGAATTTCCATTTCTGAATCATATAATTTATTTTTTACTATCTTCATAAATTCGTTATTTTCTACAGAAGTATTAGTGAGTTCGTTTAATATTTTAAGCTCCCCTAGTTTATGAGCTAAGGTTCCTTCTGCTGCATAAACGCTTCGAGTATCTTCAAACCCCTCGCAAAGATGAACACTAATCGGACAGTTTATCCATCTTTCAGAGGCTGAAGGTGATAATTTAGAATGGGGCATTTTCAACTCCAGCTTCTTTTAATTTTTGATAGACTTCAGGTAAATCAGCTTCTTTAATATTTACAATCTTAGGAGCCTTATATTCATCTAAAATATTTCTTAACACTTTTGCTTTTCCGGCTTGGGCGAGTTCGCTAGCTAGATTAGCTACATCCTGATAAGTAACTCCAGTTTCTTCAGGCCTTGGAGGTTCTCCTTCTAAATGAAGTTCATTCTCTTTAGTTTCTTGTTTAATAGGTTTTTCCTTTTTATTAGCTTCTTCTCTTGCTTTTTCTTTCTTTTCTATTTCTTCAATTTGTTTGTGAATCTCTTCATCCAGCTTTTCTAAAGCTTGATATAAATTACATCCTTTATCTAAATAACCTTGTAAAATATTAACTTTTTCACCTTCCCAGGCATCAGCTACTGTTGCTTCACCTAAACGATAAAATACTGCAAAGACATCATCTAAAGTGGCGTGTTTGATACTAATATTCAGTTCCATTATCGGCTCCTATTTTCTTTTTCCATTCATTTGTTATAAAATTACATTCAAGTTTTCTTTGTTGGTGCTCTAAGTTTGTGGTTTTTAGTATTAGAGCATCGACTTTTTCTTTTAATCCTTTTTCATTCATTCTTTCTATTAACTGAATTTTTGAATGAAGTCCTGAAATCCCATCTTCAATTAAAGTTAAGATTTCTAATTGTTCTATTACATACTCATCATCAACTAAGGTTCCATCTTGTTTAGATTCAACCCAGTTATCAATATTTAATTTGTATAATTCTCTTAAGTAACAAAGGTTGTCTAAGTGTTTATTTTCAGAAACTAATTCTGGAAATTTCATTTAAAAATCCTCTCCTTTTAAATACTTTTCTAATCTGTTTTCAAAAATCGTATAACTATAATGTTTATCTAGAAGTATGGCTACTCCAATTTGAGGTCTAAAAATATCTTCCTTTAAACCTATTTTTAACGCCCCTAGACTAAGTCCAAGTTTATTAGCAGCTTCTTCCAGCGGGTATTTTTTAGCTGGAGTGGTTGTTTGAATTGGTTCTAAGTTTAGGACTTTTTCTAGTTTTTGCCTTTTTTCAGGAGTTGGAATTGTTCCATGCATATAATCTGATATCTGTTTAGGAGAGATACCAGTTAACTCTGCTAATTTTTTCTGGGTAATTCCAGCTTCATTAATGGCTCTTTTTAATTCACTTTTAAAAGTTGCCATTTAAAGCTCCCCTCTTTCTATTCTTTTTATTCTTGATCTCTCCATATAATTTCTTTCTGCATCTTCATAATGTCTAAAGAAAATAGCATTGAGAACATCATTACCAGAGATATCCCAGACTACAAAGGGCTGTAAATCACTAGAATTTTTACTTTTACCTATGCCACACATTCCGTTTTCTTTGATCATGAAAAAGCTTCCAAATTTTTTCATTTTAATAATCCTTTTATTCTAGGAACGGCCAGTTCAACATTTTTTCTGCACTAGATTCAGTAATTATGCAAATTTTTCTGAGTTCATCGGCAGATATATTTCTTTCATCATCTCGAGGAAACTTGCCATCTAAGACGTCTTTAAACTCTTGTGGATCTCGGTTAATCCTTTTAGCTAAAGCATCTAAGTCTGTGCATTTATTTAATAGATATTTTTCAATTGTTTGATTAACACTCATTAAATTTCCTTTTATCGGATTGGTATAATTTGACTAATATTCGCTGTGAGCAGAAAGGGATAAATTATGACTTTATATGAATCGTTTGAGGATTTTATTTTGGTTTTTGTTCAATTGAGGGATTGTAAATTAACTCAGTATTGTTTAGGAAATCAAATTTTAGAAAATGGAGAATTAAATACTTCAGTTGTAACTTATACAAACTGTGGAACGATTTATCATCAATCTAAAGTTTCAGATCCTGAAAAAATCCAAGTTTATCAATCCTTATTTGAAGCAGGTTCTTTTCAAACAAATCATCCTTTTGTTATAAATAAAGAACCAGATATTACTGTAAAATCCAGTAACGATAATCCATTTACGCTTCAAGACCTTCTAACTGTAATAGAGAAAGGTCTTCCAAAGTCTCAGGTAACTTTGGTGACTCGTCGTCTGATTTAACTTTAATTTTCAGTTCAATATTTAGACTGCGGAGGTACTTATCAATTCGAGAATCTATTAGTTTGATAAGTGCTTCCTTTTCTGATAAATCTTCTTTTTTATAATTAAATATATGTTCTAATTTTTTATTTTTTATTGAATCTCTTAATTTAATAGCATCTTTTAACAATAATTCATCTTCACCGTTTAACTTCTTTTCCAGTTCTTTTTCAGTCATTCCAATATTGTTGGCTATGGCATTAATATCAAAATAATTATCATACAAAAAATTTTTTAATCCTTGATTAGGGTTATTCACGTTAATTTCCTTTCAAAAAAATTATTCTTTAATACTTAAAGGGTCGATTTTTAATTCTTTACAAATAGCAATAAGCTCATCGGCTCTTAAACTGCGAGTTCCTTGAGTCGTTGATAGACTTCTAAACAAAGTTGGGTAAGGTATATGTGTTTTTTCTGATAAGTGTTTAATTGTCATACCGTTATCAGCTAAATATTTGGATATTGCTTTATTAGATTTATCCACTCAAATTACACCTCCTAAAATTCTTTAGGCAAATATTTTTTTATTAAATATTTGTTTTAATCATATCAAAATTATAATTACTAGTTAAACAATTGTCAACATCAAAATTTATGATTATTGCAAATTATTTTTTAAATTTTATAAATTTATTTAACAAATAAATAATTAAAATTATTGACAGCGCAAATATTAAGATT
>CANRHC010000040.1 GCA_947630305.1 uncultured Bacilli bacterium | reverse complement strand
CCATAAAATATGCCCTTTCTATCATGTCTAAATCATAACATACCCCCCCCCCCTATGTGTCAAGAAAAAAGAAAACTCTTTACAGTTTTCCTTTACACTTTTAAAACAAATGTAATATATCTTGTATAGTAATATAAATCATTAAAATCATTAATAAAGCAAATCCTACCATATTACAAATACTTTCAAATTTAGCATTAATTGGACTTCCTTTTATTTTTTCTACTATCATAAAGAATATATGTCCACCATCAAATGCCGGAAATGGTAATATATTTATAAATCCAACATTAATACATAAGAATGCTGTAATATATATTAACTGGGCTATTCCATATTGCATTGATGTATCAATTACTTTATAAATTCCAACTGGTCCTGATAAATTATTAACAGATATTTGCCCTGTAATTAATCCACCTATTGTAATAGCCATACTATGAATTACATTTCCAAATTTTGTAAAAGCATATTTAATACTACCCCATAAACCTTTTTCATTTTCTGTATTTAAATTAATTCCAAAAACATTTTGTTCTTCACCATTTTCATTTTTTACTTTATCTGGTACAACTTTAATTTTTTGAATTTCACCATTTTCATGTTTTACTTCAAATTCATATGTATTATTTTCTACTTTATAATATAAATAAATTTGTCCAACATCCCAATTACTTATTTTATGACCATTTATAGCAATGATCTCATCATTATCTTTTAAACCAGCTTTACTTGCCGCTGAATCTACTTCTACTTTAGCTATTTTATTAGTAGCTACATTACTACCCCAAATAATAGCTAAAAGAAATAATAATATCAACGCTAGTAAGAAATTATTAATAACGCCCGCTGATAAAATAAGTAATCTTTGATACCATGGTCTATTACACAAAAATTTTTCTTTTGGTATTTTAGTATCATCTTCATAAACTTCACCAGCCATTTGAACAAATCCCCCAATTGGTAAAGCCCTAATATTATAATATATACCATCTTTTCCTTTATGTGAAAAAATTACTGGTCCCATTCCTATTGAAAATTCATAAATAAATACTCCTGATTTTTTAGCTGTTATAAAATGTCCAAATTCATGTACTAATATAATAATTCCTAAAATAAATATAAATAATATTAAACTAACTATCCACATAATAATTTCCTCCTAAATAATTTTTAAAAATAAAAAATAAAATAATATTATAAATAAAAAACTATCAATTCGATCTAAAATTCCCCCATGACCTGGAATTAATTTTGAAAAATCTTTTATTTCATTTTCTCTTTTAATTTTACTAAATAATAAATCTCCAAATTGTCCAACTATTGATAAAATTAAACTCATAATTATTATTAATAATATATTATTTCTATTAATTAATAAACAATAATATATACTTCCTATAACCGTTGCAAATATACTTCCACTTACACTTCCTGCTATAGTTTTAGATGGACTTATAGTCGGGGCAATTTTCCTTTTACCAATTAAAGAACCAAATACTAAAGCTATTGTATCAGTAACTATCGGTATTAAAAGTAAATAACCAAATAAATATATATTATCACTTCGAATAATAATCATTGAATGAAAAGCCATTCCTAAAAAAATTAATATTCCAAATAAATAATATGCATCTTTAGTTTCATATTTATTAGTAAATAAAGTTGGTAATAAATAAACCATTAAAATAATAATTAATAATCGATGACTTATACCATAAGATACAAAACTACCTTGATATTCATAAAAGATAATTGCTATTAAAGAAAGAACACTAAATAATGTTAAAGCACTTGGTATTTTATTATGACTTTTTTTTAAATCAAGTATTTCCTTTAACGAAAGTATTGATAGTAAGGCAACTCCTAAAGAAAAAACTTCTTTTCCAGCCAAAATAATAGGAATTGCAATAAGCATCATAATAATTGCACTTATTACTCTTTTTTTCATACTTCACCTGCATCTTCCAATTAAAGTATACTCTTTATCTAAATTTTATGCAATGTTTGAACTAAAATTTGACAAAAGAAAACGTGAAATTATATCACGTTAAAGATTTAAAATTAACTTTTATTTTACCAAGATTATTAATATAAGCAAAAGCAATTAATAAAGTCCTTAGACTAGATGCCATTTTACCAGATTTTCCAATAACAGCACCCATATCCTTTTCACTTACAAATATATCAACAATATTAAGTTCATTTTGTTTAAATTCAATTTTAACTTGTTCTTTATCTTTACAAATACTTTTTACTAAAAATAAAGCATAATTAGTTAACTCTTCCATTATTTACCACTTTTCTTTGATTCAGCATATTTTTTCATAATACCTTGCTTACTTAAAATATTACGAACTGTATCAGTTGGTTTAGCACCTTTACTTAGCCAATATAAAGCTTTTTCTTCATCAATAGTAACCTTAGATGCATCTTTTACAGGATCATAAGTTCCTACTATTTCTAAAAAACGTCCATCTCTAGGGCTTCTTGAATCAGCAGCTACTATCCGATAAAAAGGTTTAGCTTTAGCACCCATTCTTTTTAATCTTAATTTAACGGCCATAAATGTCCCTCCTTTAACTAAATTTAATATAGCAAATAACTAATACATTGTCAACTATAAAATGTTGACATTATATTGATAAGTAATTATACAATGAGGATATATTATATCTTTAATTTGTTTTTGATTAACAATTAAAGTATAATCTCTCTTTTCATTAGTAGGATTTAAAATAACTATCGTAGTTATATCATTTAAAGTAGATGCTGTAGCCACTAAAAAATTATCACTTAAACTAACCGGATTTATCTTAGCTTCATTTAAAATAAATTTAGATATATGCCCAAAATAATAATATATTGGAGTCTTGATAAAATCTTTTTCATTTTTAGTTAAAATAATTGGACTTTTACAATAATTTTTTTGATGATTTGGACCTCCTTGAAAATCAAGAAGAATATTCCAATCAAGATAAATAGACATTCCATTATTTAAATCATTTATTAAATCAACTAATAACTGTTCAGCATCATTAATCCATTCTATTTCATTATATTTAGAATATCCACAACAACCTTCCGAATGTAAAAGTAAAAGATTAGGAAATTTTAAATAAGTTAATTTTAAATTTGTTTGATGAATTCCTGTATACCAATGATACGCTATTCCTTTTATTTTAGAATTTTCTTGATATAAATTTGATACTACATTAAATAAATTATCTTTATTATGATCCCATAAAAATAAAAATGTATCTTCTAATTTAGGCAATAAATAATGATAAATAAAATCTTTTTGTTCTTCTATATTAAATACACAAGATTCCCATGACTGTTTAGCTAAGGGTTCATTTTGCATTGTAAGATATTTTATATTAATTTTTTCTTTTTTAAAAAAATTTAAATAATTTATTAAATAATTAGCATAATCTTCATAATATTCTTTTAAAAGTTTTCCACCATTACATAAATTATGATTATCTTTCATATATGATGGTGGTGACCAAGGAGAGGCTAAAAAAGTTAATGGTTTAATATTTAAAATATCTTTAATAAAAGGAATAATATAACTTTTTTCATATTTATAATTATCATTTTCATAAGAATTAAGACAAAAATCATTACTACCAATAGATATTCTACCCCAATTATAATTTAATCCATCTACACTATAATATGCCTTTAAAAATTCTTCTTTTTTATCTTTACTTAATTTATTATAATTAATCGCACTAGCAATAGTTAAAGCTCCACCAAATCCTTTAAATGTTTGATAATTAATATTTGGATAAACTCTAATAACATTATATTCTTCAAAAGATTCTTCTTCTTCATTAATAATAGATTTTTCCCAATACTTTTTTAATTTAATATTTGTTTCATATTTAATCATTTAACCACCTATAAATATTATACTATACTATAATTAATAAAAGAATTCCAAATAAATTTTAGGAATCCTTTTAATTATAATTTTTTAATAATTTTAAATAGTTTTCTATTGTATTAGTTTTGTCAAAAATTGTCTCATCAACAATATTCAATTTTTCAAAAATATTTTTGTTTATATTATATATAAGAAAATTATTATCATATAAATCTATTAATGTTATGATATTATCCATTTTTATATTTAATTCTTCTTGATAATTTAAAATTTCATCTTTTGATAATAACCGCATTTCTTCAAAAAAGAATAATGATTCATCTTAAACATATTTTAAAATTTCTTGTAATTCATTATTAGTAATATTTACAAATTTTTCCATAAATCAATACTCCATTTCTAATAACATTGTATAAAAAAAGAAGCTTAAACTTCTTCAGTATTATTTTCTAGATAATTTTCATTAACACTATCTATAGCTTCTACTTCTTCTTCACTAATCATTTCTTCATAATCATCTTCTAAATCTTCAACAGGTACTTTTATTTTAGTATCTCCAACTATTTCTACTCCAAGTTCTTTATCAATATCTAAAATGATATTACCATTTTCTATATTAACATTACTTACTGTTGGTTGTTTTAAACTTCTAACCATAATTTCTTGGGAATTAGTTAAAGGTTGATCAGCTTTTAATGGAACTTGATATAGTTCATGATAACTATATCTTTTAGAATTAACTTTAGTTTTTGTATCATTATCATAACTATACCAAACATTAACATCAAAAGCTCCATCTACACCAACTTTTCCACCTTGATTCATTCCTTTAAAATTATGATTTATAACCCAACAACCTAAAACCGTATTTATATTTTCATCTGGCGTTAAAGACAAATGCAAACTATTAGCTTTTTTAGCCTTTCCAACAACAGCTTTCGTTACAATTTCTTTATAATTTGTCATAAATATTCACCTCTAGTTTAATCTATGCAAAATACCCAAAAATTGTGCTTTAATTACCCCAAAAAACATGATAAAATTATTTTAGGTGATAAATTATGGATTGTTTATTTTGTAAGATTATTAATAGGGAAGTAGCAAGTGAAATATTATATGAAGATGATTTAGTTTTGGTCTTTTTAGATATTAATCAAAGTAATGTTGGACATACTTTAATTGTACCTAAAAAACATATTGTAGATATTGTAAATATTGATGATGAAACATTATGTCATATGATGAAAATTGCTCATCAAATTAGCAAAAAAATTATGGAAAATTTAGGAGCAACAGGAATGACTTATAGTATTAACTATGGAGATGCCCAAGAAATAAAGCATTTACATCTTCATCTTTGTCCATTTTATAAAGAAAAAAAGGCTAAAATGGATGCCAAATCAATTTATGAACTTTTAAAATAGCTTAGACTATTTTTTTTATTTGATTTGTAAAGCATCAATAGCCCTTCCATAAATCCCCTGATACCTTTTTTATGGAGAATTATTTCATAATTCTTAATAATTTTAAACTTTCTTCTTTTAATTCTTCATTATATCTATTAACATATTCATCTTGTTGAGCAGTTACAGTATCAACTAATAAACCATCATTAAAAATTACATTTCCTTTATTTCTTAATTTTATATAATTATTTTCATAAGGAACATTTAAATTATCAGCAATTTGTTTCATAGCAATATCAATAGGTTGATGTAAAAAAATATTTTTTTCTTCATTATTTTTAGCATATTTATAATTATAATATGATGTTTCATAATCTATTGGTGGTAAAATTGTAATTTCAACATCATCACCTATTTTATCATAACTATCTAAATCATCATTTCTTGAAACATAAATGCTAACAGGTACTAAATTAACTTGTTGATTATTATTTCTAGCATTATAGACTAATCTACTAGCACCAGTGTGTCCTTTAAAAACTTTTCGATCATAAACATAAGCTCCTTCTGGAAATATCGAAACACTTTTTTTATTTAATAAAAATTCTAGAGATTTATTTAAACACATATCAGTGTATACACGACCACCATGAGCTTCAATTGGCATAGCATACAAATATTTATTCACAATATCTTTTCTTTCTTGTTCATTTTTATATACTAAACGAGCACTTATTAAACTTACTATTTCATTTGGTAAAGCCATAGGTAAATAAAATATATCCATTAAACAATTATGATTTGCAACTACAACATTTATTTCATCTTTAGGATAATTATCAATATTTTTTACGATTAAATTAACTTTATTTTGTAATTCTTTAAGATTTTCTAATTTATTCATATTTTTGTAACACCTCATCTACCAAAAATGCCATTGTTTTATGACCCTCATTACTTAAATGAATTCCATCTTCAAATAAATTCATATTATCAGCAGTTATTATCTCAATTTTTTGCTCTTTAAAAAATTTAATTATTTTTTGACGTTTTATTTCACATTCATCATTAAATATTTCCTTAGCATTTACTTTATAATCAAAATTAATTGGTAATATATAGATTATTTTAGGCATTTTATTATTAAAATATTTTTTTCTATCTTCAAAGTCATTAAAACTTTCTTCTATTTTTTCTTTATACCAAAGTAAATCATTAATTATTTTTTCACTAGTTTTATTATATTTTAATTGTAAATCATTAGTTCCTAAAGAAATAATAATTATATCAACCGGAGCATTAGTTCTAAATGTTGAAATAAATGTATCTTGACCATTTTTATATTTTTTAATATTTTCATCATTTCCAGCCAAACGCCCTGGTAAACCCTCTTGTAAAAATAAATATTTTTGATTATATTTTTTTCTTAAAATATTAACCCATTGTTTATCATCAGCAATTCTTTTACCAGTTATAAAATTATCTCCCCAAGTATTAGAATCACCATATACTAATATTTTTTTTAACATCATTACACCTCTTGCATTGTCTAAATATATTGTACCATACAAGAAGACTAATTTGTTAATTATTTTACAATATTTTATTTTTAAAATTAAATATAATATCTATTCTCTTATTTTGATAAATATAAATTTTTTCAACTAAATTTATTATTAATTTTCTATTTTGACTATCAAATGATAAAAATTCATTAATATAATTTTTATTATCTATTTTATTTAAATTTAATTGTTCTTTTTTTAAATTAGCAATAATTAATTTATTATCATCTATTTCTTTTTTTAAATTTTTTCTAATTCTTAAATATTGTGATTCATCTAATAATCCTTTTAATTTATCCATATAAGTTTTATCTAAATTTTCAATTAATTTATTATTTGTTATTCTTAAACTTTCTATTTGCTTTTTAATTTTTAAACAATTATCAGTAAAATTTAAATTTTCTATATAATTTTTAATTTTATTTTGATCAAGATTTTTTTTATATACTTTTCTAATATTATCTAAAATAACATTTTCTAATATTTCATAATTATTTGTATGAGTTGTACAAACATGATATTTAGAATAAGTTCTATAATAATCACAAGTAGTATAGCTTCTACCCGTTTTATTTTGATACCTTATTGTTATTCGATGTTTACAATCTCCACAATATAAAAGACCATCTAATAAATAAAATCTTTTCTTTTCTGGTCTTTTGACATTTTTAGGAAGTAAGTCCTGCACATAATTAAAAGTATTTCTATCAATAATTGCTTCATGTGTATTTAAAGCAATTATATAGTCTTTAGGATTATTTTTAATAGTTTTTTTTAATTTATAATTTATCTTTTTTGTTTTACCTTGAACTAAATCTCCAACATAAATCCTATTAGTTAAAATTGTTTTTATTGTTGTATCAACCCATACACCAAATTCTTTAGAAATGCATTTACTATTCCAAACATAATTATAATAAGATGCTGGTGTTTTAATTTTTCTTTTAGTAAGTTCCCCAGCTATATAGTGGTATGTATTACCTTTAAGGGCTAAATCATATATTAATTTAACAGTTTTAGCTTGTTCTTCATTTATTAGTAAATGATTTTTATTATTGGGATCTTTTAGATAACCAAAAGGACATCTTCCAGATACATATAAACCTTCTTTCATTCTTGAATGTAAACTTGTTTTTACTTTTTTAGAAATATCTTTAGCATACATATCATTCATTATAGCTTTAAATGGAGCTATATCATTATTAGTATTATCTAAAAAAGTATCTATACCGTCATTAATGGCAATATATCTTATATTATTATTTGGAAAATACTTTTCAATTAATTCTCCAGTTCCAATATAATCTCGACCTAATCTTGACATATCTTTAGTAATAATCATATTTATTTTACCAAGTTCAATATCTTTAATCATCCTCTTAAATGCTGGCCTATCAAAATTAGTTCCAGTAAAACCATCATCAACATATTCATCTATAACATAATAATTATTTTCTTTAACATATTGATTAAGTAAACTTCTTTGACTTACAATACTATCTGATTCAACATTTCCATCATTTTTTGATAATCTTATATAAAGTCCAACTTTAAAACAACTATTATTATGCATTAAATGATACACCTTTTTTTTCTAATTCTATTTTTAATGCATTAATTATTATTTCATTTAAAGATTTTCCATTTTCATTAAATATTAAATTAATATTATATTTACCCATAAAGTTTAACCCACAATAAATTCTATGGTTTAATTATTTTTTTATAATATTATTTTCTAATTTTTCATCATAATAATCAAACATTTTATTAATTATATCATCGCCAAATTGCTTAATTTGTGAAAAATCTGATATTAATTTTTTAAATTGAATGCATCTGTATTATCAATAAATCCTAAATCTTCATTAATCTTCACTAGCTTCAGCCAACTTATCGTATATATGTAATATTTCTTCTTTTAAATCTTCAAGATTAATTTTATTATAATCTTTTGATATTTCACTATAATTATTTTCGTATAATACACTAGCAATTTCAAAATCTTTAATACGTTTTTCAAATATTCCTACATTTTCATCATCGCTAGAATTTTTGCTTTTAAAAAATTTTAATACTATATTAAAACAATAATAATTTTGGAAACTATTTTATTTTTGAAGTATAATCAAAATCTCTTAAAGAAGTAAAAAAATTAACATTTTTAATAAACTATTAATTATTTTTTAACTTTAAAGTTTTCGTCAGTCTATTAATTAAATAAGTTCTTAAAAATTGTTCTTCTAATATAAAACACTGTTTTTATACCTCCGATAGCTTCATCATAGTTTCCTTTTTCAATTTGTTTAACAAAATAAACTACTATATTATTATAAATATACTCATAAAAAATATCTGATTTTTCTTGTTTATTAATATTTTCGACAATTATTGGGGCTATTTGATAATAATGATTTATATCTTCTTCTGATACAACATTATCTCTAAACCACCTCAATACTCTTAGTTCATAACAATTATCATCAAATTTTTCTTGAAAATAATTCATACATGCTGACGTTAAATAACAGACACCAGATGTTTTTTCTGTTTTACCATTAACATTATCTTCAGTTTTATATGTTCCATCATTATTTATATGAGTATGAATTGATTTGTGTTCAGGATTTCTTGGACTTTTATCATAATCCATCTTTATCTCTATTTGCCATTATTTTCCTCCTTCTTTAAAATATAGTTTTTTCTTAAAATAATTAAATGCCACATCCAATTCACAGCATAATCAGCTAATTCACTTTCACTACCCATCAAATCATTACAAGAAAATTCAGTTTGTAAATTATTAAGTTTTTTATACATTTCTAAAATTTCATTTTGATCAATAAATGTTAAATTTCTATTTAATTCATAATTAGTTGCCCATTCAGTAATTTTTAATATGATTATTTTATATTCTTCAAATGCCTTACTATAAGTTTTAAAATTAAGTATCATAGATATATAACCAATAAGATGAATAAAAGTTTCAATAATATTTCTATATGTAGGCTCTGAATCATTTTGATATATATTTTCCATAATTATTCTTTCTTTTTATATTATACTATGTATACTTAAGATGTAAACTAATGTATTTAAAAGTTAACACCCATAAAAAATGTATCCCCGCATAACCTTCAGGAGTATCATCCACCTTATTTACCCAAGGAAGCCAAGAACCACCTTTTAAATGAACTCGATAAGTAACATCATAAATTTGTACCCCATCAATATCATTACCTAAATTTCCAGCATAATCATCACGATTTATAACCCAAGGAAGCCAACTATTTTTAACTTTATCATGAACTCTCATTTTATAAGTATCTAAATAAATACCACCCATTGAATTACCAAAATTACCTGCATACTCATTAGTTGCAATTAAAACATTAGGTAACCACATTCTCTTTTTATTATCATAAGATTGATAAGTAATTTGCCTATCTTCATTAGGTAAATCATGATCTAAATAATAAGTTGGATCTATTACTTGATTATTAGGATTTCTAAGTTCAAAATGTAAATGAGCTCCATAAGCATTACCAGAATCACCCATATATCCAATCTTTTGACCTTTTTTTACTTTATCGCCTTTTTTAACATATACATCTTTTAAATGAGCATATAATGTATAATAACCATTATCATGTTTAATTTTAAGATAATTACCATAACTTCTAGTTCCTGTAGATCCTTTAGCATTAGGTATTCCAGTTTGACTTAAAATAACTAAACCATCACTATGTGCGATGATAACATCTAATTGATTATATTTTTTAACTACATCTACACCATTATGATTATTTCCAAATTCATCAGTAATTTGATTTTCAGCATTTAATAATACTCTACTCATAAAACAACCTTCTTTCTAAATTATTTTATGAACTAATAATAAAAATGCTTGTTTTATTGTCACAAAAAATATTTTTTAGCATATAAAAAAACTTATTTGGTTTCTTTAAATTTAACCTCAATAAGTCCCTTTTCTAATTCCTCTAAGGCTCTTCCAATGGTTCGTTTATTCATATACTCATTTTCACTTAATTGATAATGATTTTTTTCAAGCATCTGTTTACTTCTAATAGACGCGACATGAACTAATTTGTATTTTGAATCAACGATATTAAGAAGTTTATCAATAGAAGGATATAACATATCAACCACTTCCTTACATTAATATCATACTAAATAAAACTAACTTTAGACAATAATTCTCTTAAAATTTTGACAATATATTGACATTAAATATTTACAAACAAAATAAAAAAGAACTATTAAAATTCTTTTAATTTTTCTTCAATCCATATTGGAAGTTGCTTTTTTAAAGGGGCAAAACCATGATCAATA
Organism: uncultured Bacilli bacterium; assembly: GCA_947630305.1. Taxonomy (GTDB): domain Bacteria; phylum Bacillota_I; class Bacilli_A; order RF39; family UBA660; genus Ventrenecus. The sequence continues at coordinate 503 of CANRHC010000040.1, read as the reverse complement.
AATGTTTCTTTGTCCATTGCATATTCAGTATTTTTAATACTACATTTCATTTGTTTTAATTTTTCATCAATTTCTAAAATTATACATGGAATAACATCGCCTATCTTGGCATAATCTCCAACATTTTTGACAAAATGCTCACTAAGTTCAGAAATATGAATTAACCCAGTATATCCTAAATCAAAAGTTAAAAATATTCCATATTTTTCTAAACCAGTAACGGACCCGTATGCAACTTCACCAATTTGATACGTTTCCATTAAACTCACCGAACTCATTATATCACTTTTTTTAATTTAAAACAAACATAATATGATATAACCCGAGTTTGACAGCAAAAATTAATAAAAAACATCGTTTTGCCTAGTATTTATAAGGCTTTGAGATGTTTTGAATTCAGTATTTTATTTATGTCATATAAAATTAGTTTTATTTATTAAATTTTTAAATTTAGTTATTTTATCTATAGTTGTTAAATCAGGTATTTCTAAAGCAATTGATTT
>CANRHC010000039.1 GCA_947630305.1 uncultured Bacilli bacterium | reverse complement strand
ACACGTCCACCACGAATTAAAACAACACTATGCTCTTGAAGGTTATGTCCTTCACCTGGAATATAAGTATCAACTTCCTTACCATTAGAAAGTCTAACACGAGCATACTTACGCAAAGCAGAATTCGGTTTCTTAGGAGTTTTAGTTCCAACACGAGTACATACCCCACGTTTTTGAGGACTCGGATTATTAGTTTGACGTCTTTCCAAAGTATTCATCCCAACATTTAAAACAGGACTTTTACTCTTCTTAGTCTTCTTACTTCTTCCTTTTTTAACAAGTTGATTAATAGTAGTCATAATATCTCCTTTCTATTAACACACTCCCTGGTGTATCAACAATTCCTTTAAATAAGGTTTTACCAAAGTAAAACCCACTTAAAAAGTCAAATATAATATAACATTATAAAATATGAAAAGTCAACAAAAAAATAACCATTTATTTATTATTTTTATCATAATTTTTAGTTTTATAATTATCACACTTCACATAAGCCTTATACTTAAAAGTATTATTAACATGTGACACAACCTCATAACCATCACACTCTTCATCATCAACCTTTAACTCATCAATCATCCCAGAAGATTTTAACTCCTCATAAGTAACAACAATAGAAGATGAAGGATACAAAAAATTCTGATCAACATAAGACTTAGCAACACTCTCCAATTTTTCTTCCAAAGCCTCATACTTTTTAATCTTATTTTTATAAACAAAACCAATAACCGTCAAAAAAGACACCAACAAAAAAAGAACAATACCCCAAATATAACTAATCCTTCGCATTCTCTTTAAATCCATAACTAATACCCCTCTGTCTCATAATCTTCACAACTTATATAAGCCTTAAAACTCTTATCAGCAGAAACAGTAACATAACCTATACAAGGTTCATCCTTATTTAAAGGCGTCAACTTACTACTACTAATATATTTCTCAATCAACAAATCATCAGACATAATCATAACAGAATCTTTATTTTTCTTATAATATTCCTTAGCAGATAAAACCAAATTATTCTCAATCTCTTTATAAGAATAACCATTTTTCTCACTAACATTATAATTCATTTTCTCAACACCAGAATATAACTGATTTACCAAAACAACAACCAACAAAAGAAAACCAATCAAAATACAACAAAGAACAATCATCTCCGATAACCCCCAGCCATGCTTATTCATTACCGTACTCCCTCTCAATAGGATCAGGTGTAAAAATAGCTCTAAAACCATAATCTTTCGTATCATCTTCCTTAGCAAACTCAAAATAAACATAACCTAAACTTTTACACTCATAATATACACCATTATATTTTGACTCAGTCGTCTCAGATATACAGATTAATGGTTTTTTCATATCTCTAGCCCTTAAAAAATCAATCAAAATTAAACTAACCCAAGACACAAACAAAACAAAAATAATAATTTTAAACAAATACTTTTTAACAAATTCCATCATTAACCTCCAATTATAATTAATTTTAGCACCAATTAATAATCTTGTAAATTAAAAAACTAGATTTCTCTAGTTTTCAAAAGATTAAGCTAATTCAACTTCAGCGCCAGCTTCTTCTAATTGAGATTTTAATTGATTTGCTTCATCAGCAGGAACATTTTCTTTAACATTTCCACCATTATCAGCTAAAGCCTTAGCCTCAACTAAACCTAAACCAGTAATCTCTTTTAATAATTTAATTACTTGGATTTTGTTTCCACCAGCACTCTTCAAGACAACAGTCTTATTAACATCTTCTTCTTTTTCAGCAACAACAGGTGCAGCAGCTACAGCAACAGCACTTGGATCAACTCCAAATTCCTCTTTCATTGCATCAACTAATTCTTTTACTTCAAGAATAGTCATTTCTTTTAATGAAGCGATAAAATCTTCAGTTTTAATTTTAGCCATTTTTAATCATCCTTTCCTTATTCTTCTTTACCTTCTGCATAAAGATTTAATGCAATAGATAAATTTCTGACATGCTCCATCATACCAGCAGCAAGCATTGTAAGCAAGCCCTCTCTAGATGGAATAGAAGCATATTCTTTAATAGTATCTAAATCAGCTACAGAACCACTAATAATACCAACTCGAAGTGATAACTTATCATGATCCTTAGAAAACTCAGATATAACCTTAATAGGCTCTAATAAATTCTTACCAAACAAAATAGCATTTGGTCCTTCTAAGAAACCATCAAAATCAATTTTTAAATCATCTAAAGCCCTTTTTAATAAAGTATTTTTATATACTTTAATAATAGCATCAGACTCCCTTAGCTTCTTTCTTAACTCACTAAGTTCAGCAACACTTAAACCTTGATATTGAAATAAAATTACAGATTCACTATCTTTAATATTATTAGTAATTTCATTTACAATTTCTTTTTTAGCCTCAATGTTTTTTTTGCTAGCCATCTTTATCCTCCTTTGCTTAATCTAAAAAAGTCAGACCCGATCTAAGGACTGACAAAAGCATTAAGTTTTTATCATTCCCTCGGCAAGATTTTTAAGGACAACCCCTTGCTGTCTTCGGTTTTTAACTTTTCTAGTTGCTATTATATATAATATTTTATTATTTGTCAAAAGAATTTTGATCAACTTTAATTCCTGGACCCATTGTTGTCGAAACAGAAATAGAAGTAATAAACTTACCTTTAACACTTGCAGGTTTTAATTTACTAATCGTACTTACAACATATTCCAAATTCTCAACCAATTTAGCAGCATCAAAAGACACCTTACCAATCATTCCATGAATATTACCATAAGCATCAGTTCTAAACTCAACCATACCTTTATTAATATCTTCAATAGCCTTTACTGGATTTGGAGTAACTGTATTAGTTTTAGGATTAGGCATTAAACCCTTAGGACCTAAAAGTTTACCAATTTTTCCAAGTTCAGGCATCATATCAGGTGTCGCAACAATGACATCAAAATCAAACCAATTTTCTTTTTGAATTTTATCAATCATATCTTTGTCACCAACATAATCAGCTCCAGCATTTTTAGCATCTTCAGCAGCAGCACCCTTAGCAATAACTAAAATACGTTTAGATTTTCCTGTACCATTTGGAAGTACAAAAGAACCACGTAATTGTTGATCAGCTTTTTTAGGATCAACATTTAATTTAATAGCAAAATCAACTGCTCCATCAAATTTGGTAATATTTGTCTTCAAAGCTAAATCAATTGCTTCCGTAACGCTATAAAGCTTATTCTTATCAACAAGTTTACTAGCTTCCACATATTTACGACCAAACTTTTTCATTTACACCCTCCTAACTGTGGTAATTAGCGGACTTTTAAAAAAAATTATTCTTCAGTTTCTTCAGATTTTTCACCAATTACTTCAACTTCAGCACTAGCCTCTTCCTTAGCTTCAGCTTCCATCTTCTCTAATTCTTCAGCTCTTTTCTCTCTTTCAGCTTCTTCTTTCTGAGCTTCCAAAGCTTGACTAGCTAACTCAGCATCATTAACACCTTTAATAGCAATACCCATATTACGAGCAGTACCCTCAATAATGTTCATAGCACCTTCAATATCATTAGCATTTAAATCAGGAAGTTTAGTTTCAGCAATACTTCTTAAATCATCTTTACTAATAGTAGCAACAATCTCATTTGCACCTTTCTTACTACCTTTATTAATTTTAGCAACCTTCTTTAACAAAAAAGCAGCAGGTGGAGTTTTAAGAACAAAATCAAATGAACGATCATCATAAATAGTTATCTCACATGGAATAACATCGCCCATCTTATCCTTAGTTGCATCATTAAACTTTTGACAAAAATCTTGAATATTTATTCCAGCAGGACCTAAAACAGTACCAACAGGTGGAGCTGGATTAGCCTTACCAGCCGGAATTTGCAAACCAATTTTCTTTACGACTTCTTTTGCCACGAAATCTCACTCCTTTCATTTAGATATGATAAAACGTGTTAGTGGTCTGGGCAAGTCCGCATAAAAATTCCCTTCCACTTACAATTACATAACAAATATATGTAAATGCATTAAGAATATTAGCACAAAAAAGCCCAAAAATCAAGAACCAAAACTAAAATTCATACCTAGCCTTCAACTTCTTCTTATAATTCATCTTCTTCTCATAATTAAAATTACTCTCAATCTCCAACAAATTATCATCCGTTAAACAATTCAAACTTTTCAAAAAAGTTATTAAATCAGTTGCACTTTCCTTAAAAAATAACCTAGCAAAATCAATCAAATAATTCTCCAACTTCGAAAAATTAGATCTTTCAACATAACAAACCTTTTCAAAATTAATCTCATAAAAAACAGAATCATCAAAAACAACCTTCTTAATAAACTTATTATCAACATTATTTAAATCATAATTAACAACAACATTCTCACACAAAACATCATCACCAATCCTCTTAGCAAGTGGCCTCAATTCATTAGTAACATAAAAATCTAAATTAAGCTGTTCATTAAAAAAAATTTGAATATGTAAAGCATCCCGTCTCATCTTTTACCTCCTTTCTAAAAGCATTAAAACACATTAAAAAAAATCATGCAAATTACCAATTTAACAAATTTAACAAAAAAAATTAACCAATTTAAAAAAAGAAAATAACAATTTTATAAAAAAAGAACAAAATAAACTATCTTTTCTAAAAATTTAATAAAAAGAAAGTAATTAACCATACTTTCTTTGGATATTACCTTTCAATCTTATTAATACCATATTATATTACCTCAGATCAAAACAGTAAAATGTGCACGAGTAATACCCGTGTGCACATTATTATTTTATACAATTACAATCAAATTATTGTTCCTTTTTTTGGTAACGTTCATATTCCTCACAATTAATAGCCAAACTAACTGCAACAATAGTAGCCAACAAATAAAGCCAAATCATCAATACCACAAAATGAGCAAGACCCCCATATAAAATATCATAATGAGCAAAATGATTAACAAAAAAAGAATAAAGCCAAGTTGCCAAAGCAAAACCAACACTCGTAAAAATAGCACCTTTAGTATTATAAACAGAAGATATAGCAGCATCAGGCGCCATAGAATAAATAATCTTTATCAAAAAAAACGTAAAAAACCACGAAATAGGACCTTGACTAACTTTAATAAAAACAGTAATAAAAGTAGTAACATTATTATTCAAATTAACAAACTTAATCAGATCAACAAGCTTACTACCAAAAGCCGGAATAAGAAGCAAAAATACCAACAGCAAAACCAAAATAAACGTCATAAATATCGACTTAATCTTCCGCTTCACAAAACCAGTATTTTGAACCTCAAATAACTGATTAGAAGTAATAATTATAGAACTAGCCCCAGAAGAAGCAGTATAAAATGAAACCAACAAAGTAATCAAAAAAGCAGGAGTTAACCTAACATCTTGAACAATTGGCATAACCAAACCAGCAATCTCACCACCAAAAGATTTAGTTATAAAATTAGTTATAAAATCATATGAAACATGAAATAAAGAAATACCATAAGCAATTAAAGAAACAGTCGGAACAATAGCAAGCAAAAAAAAGAAAGCAAGCTGACCTGGTAATACAAGCATCTCAGGTTTACTCATAATCTTCCATAACCTTGATACTACACTTTTTACTTTCTTAACTATTTTTCTCATCATTTTTCTTCTTTCTGAATATTCTTTTGACTCTTAATATCTTCAACACACTCATTAATTGCATCACTAATATCTTTCAAATCATCCAAAATCATACTATAACCAACATATATTCCATAATCATAAGGCAAATTCTTAAACTCCTTATTCAACTTATGAATATAAGTTGTTATCTGCTTTTGATTATAACCAACAGCATAAATCATAAACTCAGTACCATCAGTTCTAATAATATCAGTATTATCAAGCTGACTACGAATCAAAATATTAGCAACACCCTGAATCTGCTTATCACCCTCTTCATAACCTAAAGTATCATTAATCTCCTGCAACTTATTTAAATCAAGCATAATAACACATTGAGGATAAATAGTATTCTTATTCCAAGCTTCAATATTCTCATTCAAATAATTACGATTCTTTAATGAAGTCAACTGATCAATATACTTTAACTTATCTTCCTTCTTAATCTTCTTAGCAATCCTTATCTTCTTACTATTATGAAAAATTAACAACAAAATTATTCCAACTACCAACAACAAATAAAACGAATACCTAGCTAAAGTAGCAATAACATTACCCTGCTTCTCAGTTAACTTATTATGATAAAAACCAGTCTGTTTAATCAAATTATTATCTAAATAATTAATATACTTTGTTAACAACTTATTAAAATTATCACTATTTAAAGAAACCAAAGAATAAGTAACATCACTAGACTCCTCAAAAATCTTCTTAAATTTCCTTAAATCACCCTTACTATGATAATCACCTAAACTAGAATCAATAATAATAATAGAATCCTTTTTCTTAATAATCTTATTCCATTCCTTATCACGATTATAAGTCTTAATATTTAAATTACCATTCTTATTTAAAACATCAAACAACAAAGTATTCTCCTCAACATAAACAACCTTATCCTTCAAAGAATCAATAGAATTTATAACAATATCACTATTCTCATAAACAAAAACCTGATAAGACAAATTAATATTAGTAGGAATCAAAACACCATTAATATTATTCAAATAATAATTCATAAACAAACTAACATCATTAACATTAACCTTCTTATACAACTTCTTATAATTCCCATAACGACAATAAGCAATATCAATATTAGAAAACTTAGAAAAAGCCTTAAGATAATCAGTAACAATACCACCAACCTGACCACTTACCAAAGCCTCATAAGGACTATTATTTACCAAACCATAACTAACATCCCTACCCTGCATATTAACTAAATCTTTCTCCAATATATCTAAATCATTCAAAAACTCTCCACGCTCTTCCAAAGACAAATACCCATCCATCTTCTCTTTCTTCCATTTAACAAAATACTTCTTCATTACACTCTTCAAACTAGAATTTTCAACATCATTCATATAATAATAATAAGGAACATCACTAAAATGATAATTAATAACATAATTCTTATCCAAAATAACATCCAAATACTCAATCCTAGGCACAATAATAGAAGAAACCTCTTTACTATCCAAAGCCTTCAACAAATCATCCCTAGAATTATAAACCTTACCACTAAAATTCTTAAAATACTTACTTAAATAAGAATTATTAACACTCAAAACACCAACTTTTTGAAAATCCAAATCAGAAAAATCCTTAACAACAACACGATCACTACCAACATAAACATAATGATCCTTATAAAACTCCAAAGAACCTTCAGGCAAAACATTAGAAACACCAAATAAAGCACCAGAAACAGTCTCACCACTCTTATAAGTAATATTATTCAAAGAAACATTATATTTATCCTGAAAATCACTCACAAAACTATAAAACAAACCCTTACCATTATTACCAAAAATATTCTCATCATTAACAATATGAACATTCAAAACCTTACTAGAAGAATCAGTTAACCACTCCTTCTCAGCAGAACTCAAAAAATTATTGTCTCTTAACAAAAAATAAGTAGAAAAACAAAAAACAACTAAAAGAACAACACAAACACAAACAACAACTTTCTTCTTCATAAAAACCTACTCCTTATCTTTTATAGGCGTATTATTATTCCATATTAAAACATTACGATTAATATTCTTAGCACCCATCAAAGTAAAACCAGCAACAGACTCATTAGACTCCTGAACAATAGTATACTCCAAATCATACTTACTTTGATAATCCATAGATATACCCTCTAAAGACTTAGTAACAACACCCTTAGCACTATCCAAACTAGCCTTATCATTAAACAATATCCGAATATAAATAATCTTACCCTTAACATTAATAGTAACATCACTAACAATATCATTTTCCTTAATCAAATTAATCAAACTAACCTGATCTTCCTCCTTAAAAGGCAAATCAACAATATCATCCAAACGATCACCATAACTAGAAGTATTACCACCAAAAAAATACTTAACCATCACAACACCCATAATACAAAAGCAAATCAAAACAATAAGAAAAAGAACAATAATAACCCGATTACGATTCCATATATCTCTAATTTTTTTCATTCTTGCACCTCTTTAGTATTTATAATTATATCGTATTTATTATAATTTTTAAAGTAGAATTTAACAAAAAAAACTTGGGAAAAAACAAAATAACATTTATAATAAAAATAGGAAGTCATTTATGAGTAGTATCGATCAGACAAACCTATACACATTAGTCAAAACATATCTAGGAATACCATAACTTTAATTGTAATGATTTTACAAATAATAGCAATGTGGAAAGTATTTACTAAAGCTAATGAAAAAGGTTGGAAATCAATTATCCCAATTTAATAACATGATTACTTATTACAAAATATCAAACACATCTCCTTGGCTATATCTAGTAACTATCATAGCTTCTACACTAACAACAATAAACAACAACATAATAACAAACATAGTTTTAATAGTTACAATAATAATTACAGTATACCAAACAAGTAATCTAGCAAAATCATTTGGCAAAGGAATAGGCTATACCTTAGGACTATTATTCCTAAATACAATTTTCCTATACATAATAGGATTTGGTAATGCAACTTATAAAAAAGGAAATGTTGAATAATTAAAACAAATCCTTTTTTTTAATAAAAAATGCAAACAAAATTATAACTTATAAAAAAGGAAAAAGGCGCTGTTAAGAAACAGCCCTTTTTTAACGATTATTTCTAAACCTCTCCTTAGGATCCAATATTGCCTTACGAAGACGAATATCACTAGGTGTAACCTCAACATACTCATCTTCACGAATAAACTCCAAAGCCTCTTCTAAAGTAAATTTCTTAGGCTTAGTCAAACTAATAGCCTCATCAGAACCACTAGCCCTAGTATTAGTCAAATTCTTATTCTTACAAGGATTAACATCCAAATCATTATCACGATTATTAATACCAATAATCATCCCAACATAAACATCAGTAGCAGGTTCAATAATCAAAGTACCACGCTCTTGCAAATTAAAAAGTGAATAACCTAAAGCCTTACCATTCTCCATTGAAACCAACACACCATTCTTCCTACCTTCAATAGCACCAACATAAGGCTTATAAGAATCAAAACTCCTAACCATAATACCTTCACCCTTAGTATTAGTTATAAAAGAAGAACGATAACCAATCAAACCACGAGTAGGAGCCAAAAATTCCAAATGTGAATAACCCTCTTCCGTAGTGCTTACAACCTCTAAACTAGCCTTACGCTCCTGTAAATCATTTATAACAGTTCCCTGATAATCACCAGGACAATTAATAATCACCCTCTCAAAAGGCTCACACTTAACACCATCAATTTCCTCATACAAAACCTCAGGCTTAGAAACAGATAACTCATAACCCTCACGACGCATATTCTCAAGCAATATAGACAAATGAAGCTCACCACGACCACTAACCTTATAACCATCAGCATCAGGCAAAGGCTCAACAAGCAAACCAACATTAGTCTCCAACTCACGATCCAAACGCTCCTTCAAATGCCTAGTCGTCAAAAACTTACCACTCCTACCAGCAAAAGGACTATTATTAACCAAAAAATTCATCGACAAAGTAGGCCTTTCAATAACAATAGGTGGCAAAGCTTCAACATGATCTTTATCACAAACAGTATCACCAATAGAAATAGTAGAACAACCAGCAAAAGTAACAATATCACCATAATAAGCAACAGATTTTTCAACCCTCTTAAGACCCTCAGTTACAAATAACTTAGAAATACGAAAACTAACAACACTACCATCACACTTACAAACACTAACCATCTCGCCATTCTTAATAACACCCTTACTTACACGACCAACACCTAATCTACCCAAAAAATTATCATAATCCAAATTACTAACCTGCAACTGCAAAGGATCATCCTCACTACCACTATAAGGCTTAACCTGATTCAAAATAATATCCAACAAAGCAGAAATATCATCATTTAAATGATCAGGATCAACAGAACACTTACCTTCCTTAGCAATACCATAAACTATCGGAAAATCAAGCTGCTCATCACTAGCATTCAACTCCATAAACAAATTAAAAGTCATATCAACAACCTCAGTAGGTCTAGCATCCTTTTTATCAATCTTATTAATAAACAAAATAGGCTTTAAATTCTGTTCCAAAGCTTTCTTCAAAACAAAACGAGTTTGAGGCATAGGACCCTCAGAAGAATCAACAATCAAAACAACAGTATCAACAGTCTTAATAACCCTTTCAACCTCACTAGAAAAATCAGCATGACCAGGAGTATCAACAATATTTATCTTATAATCCTTATACTTAATAGAACAATTTTTAGAATAAATAGTAATACCTCTTTCCTTTTCAATAGCATCACTATCCATAACACACTCACCAACAACCTCATGAGCAGAAAAAGCACCATTCTGATTTAACAAAGCATCAACCAAAGTTGACTTACCAGCATCAACATGAGCAACAACAGCAATATTAATAATTTTATCCATATACAATCACCCTTTAAAGAAATCCATTCACGATATTACAACAATTTCACAACTTTTGCAAGTAAAAAAAAAGTAAAAAAATTTACTTTCAATTAAAAACTTACACCAGACCAAGATGGTAGAACACTCGGATCAGGTCTATTGGCTGGGCAACTAGACCAATAATTTTGGGCATATCTTCCTCCAAACATAGATGTTACATCCGCATCAGTTTTATGAATAAAATTTGTTCCATAATTTATTTTAGTTAATGCAATACATTCACCAAATAAACCACGCATATCTTCAACTTTACTTGTGTTGAAACTACTTAAATCTAATTCTTGTAATTTACTACATCCACAAAACATACCTGCTATTTTTTTTGCACTTCTAGTATCAAAACTACTTAAATTTAATTCTTGTATTTGACTACATTTGTAAAACATATTACTCATATCTGTTACAAGACTGGTATCAAAATTGTCTCCGAAAGTTAGGGTTTGTAAGTTGCTCATTTCAGAAAACATTGCACTCATATCTGTTACGTTACTTGTGTTAAAACTACTTAAATCTAATTCTTGTAATTGATAACAGTAGTTAAACATACTACTCATATTTGTTACACTACTCGTATCAAAATGACTTAAATCTAAACTTTGTAAATCATGCATAAAAGCAAACATTAATTCCATAGATTCAACCAAGTTAGTATTGAATGTATCTGGAAATTCTAATCTTGTTAATTTTCCATCATTACAAAACATAGAGCTCATATCTGTTACACTACTTGTATCAAAACTACTTATATCCAATTCCTGTAATTGGCTACAATTGTAAAACATACTACTCATATCTGTTACACTACTGGTATCAAAACTACTTATAACCAATTCCTGTAATTGATTACAATCGTAAAACATTTCACTCATATTTTTTACACTACTAGTTTCAAAATTACTTAAATTTAATTCTTGTAATTTGCTACAAAATTTAAACATATAACTCATATTTGTTACACTACTTGTATCAAGATTTTGCATTCCTTCTATTTCAGTTATTTTTGAAAAATTTCCAAATAAATATGAACTATCACTATTTAATTTGACTCCTCCATCCCCTTGTAAATAGCCTATACAATTTGTGTCTCCTGTCTCACATACCACATAACTTTGAATAGCATCAGTATTTCCATCACCTTCATTAAATGGACCATATACAGTTTGTTCTTCACTTGCTTCCTTATTACTTTTCTTGGTTTCTATTACTATTTTATTTAATTTATCTTTATATCCCCACATTCCAGCTTTATCATTTGAGCCAAGACTGTCACTTGAAATTTTTCTTAATGTTCCTGCATTAGCAAATTGATCTACTTTATATTCAGCACTTAAGGTTATTTTCCCTTTCCATCCTGCATTTTGAGTATCTTCCCTTAATGGTGTTTCTTGATCTAAATATAATAATAAATTATATTCTTTTACTTCATTAGCTTTTAAGGTAAAACTTTTTAAACTATAAGCATGTATGGCATCTTCTATTACTTTATTGGCATCATTATTGGGATTACTGGTTAATTTTGTACTTTTATTTAATTT
>CANRHC010000038.1 GCA_947630305.1 uncultured Bacilli bacterium | reverse complement strand
TCCTCAACACTAACACCCATATCTTTAGCTAAAGCTTTAATATCTTCTTCTTCAGTTGGTAAAAATTCATGTAAAGGTGGATCTAAATAACGAACAGTCATTGGTAATCCTTTTAATTCTTCATACATTGCTTTAAAATCACCTTTTTGGAAAGGTATTAATTCATTTAAAGCTTCCTCTCTTGCTTCTTTAGTATCAGATAAAATCATTTTTCTAATTTTAGGAATACGCTCTTCATCAAAGAACATATGCTCAGTACGACATAAACCAATACCTTCAGCTCCTAAATTAACCGCATTTTTAGTATCTCTTGGATTATCAGCATTAGTTCTAACTTTTAAAGTTCTAAATTCATCAGCCCACTCCATAATTCTTCCAAAATTACCAGTAACTGAAGCAGGAACCGTTTTAATGTCGCCTTCGTAAATATTTCCAGTACTTCCATCTAAAGAAATATAATCGCCTTCTTTGAATTTTACACCACCTAAAGTAAATTCTTTAGCTTCTTCATTTATTTTAATGTCACCACAACCAGAAACACAGCAAGTACCCATACCACGAGCAACAACAGCAGCGTGAGAAGTCATTCCTCCACGAACCGTTAAAATACCTTCACTAGCAGCCATTCCTTCAATATCTTCTGGAGTTGTTTCTAAACGAACTAAAATAACTCGATCATTTTTACTTTTTTCTTTAGCATCTTCAGCACTAAAGACAATTTTACCAGCTGCAGCTCCTGGACTAGCAGGAAGTCCTGTCCCAACTACTTTACCATTTTTTAAAGCATCCTTATCAAAGTTTGGATGTAATAATTGATCTAGCGATTTAGCTTCAATTCTTAGTACAGCTTCTTCTTTATCAATTACTCCTTCATCTACTAAATCACAAGCAATATTAATGGCTGCTTCCGCAGTTCTTTTACCATTTCTTGTTTGTAAGAAATATAACTTTCCTTCTTGAATAGTAAATTCCATATCTTGCATATCTTTATAATGTTCTTCTAATTTTTCAGCAATTTTCATAAATTCTTCATAACATTCAGGTAAATCTTCTTTTAATTTAGTTATAGGTTGAGGTGTACGAATACCTGCAACAACATCTTCACCTTGGGCATTAATTAAATATTCACCATAAATACCTTTTTCACCAGTTGATGGATTACGAGTAAAGGCAACACCTGTTCCAGAAGTTTCACCCATATTACCAAATACCATAGCTTGAACATTAACAGCAGTTCCCCAATCACTTGGAATATCATTCATTCTACGGTAAACAATAGCTCTTGGGTTATCCCACGAACGAAATACAGCCTTTACAGCGCCCATTAATTGAACTTTAGCATCTTGAGGGAATTCTTCACCATTCATTGCTTCTTGATAAACCTTTTTAAAACGTTTAACTAATTCTTTTAAATCGTTAACATCTAGTTCAGTATCATAAGTTACCCCTTTTTCTTCTTTTACTTCATCAATAATTTTTTCAAAGTAAGATTTAGGTACTTCCATAACTACATCTGAATACATTTGAATAAAACGACGATATGAATCATAAGCAAATCTTGGATTATTAGTTTTCTTAGCAAAACCTTCTACTGCTTCATCATTTAAACCTAAATTTAAAATTGTATCCATCATTCCTGGCATACTAGCTCTTGCTCCACTTCTTACAGAAACAAGTAATGGATCATTATTATTGCCAAATGTCTTACCTTGAATTTCTTCTAATTTGCTTAAAGCTTCATAAATTTGTTTTTCTATTTCTTCACTAATAGTTTGTCCATTATTATAATAATCTGTGCAAGCTTCAGTAGAAATAGTAAAACCTTGAGGAATAGGTAAACCTAAATTAGTCATCTCAGCTAAATTAGCTCCTTTACCTCCTAAAATATTTCGCATATCTTTATTACCTTCTTTAAAGGCATATACATATTTCATTAATATAAACTCCTTTCGTACTTAAAATTATAAAAAGAAAAAGAAGTATAATCAAGTAAAAACTAAACAATAGTCATAATTTTACTAACATTTTTTATTTTCTAATCATCTTATCTAAATATTCTTTTCTTTTATATTCATTTGATAAATGAGTATATATTTGAGTTGTACTAAGTTGTTTATGACCAAGTAATTCTTGAACACTTCTAATATCAGCACCATTTTCAAGTAAATGAGTTGCAAAAGTATGTCTTAGAGTATGCGGTGATAAATGATGAACAAAAGCAATTTTTTTAATTCTTTTAGCAACAATTTGTTCTATACTTTGTCTAGATATTTTCTTACCTTTTTCATTTAAAATTAAATAATCATTATTTAAAGAATTATCTCTAACCTTTAAATATTCATTTAAAGCACTTAAAGCATAATCCCCAAAATAAACAATCCGCATTACACTTCCTTTACCCATAACTCTTATCTCTTTTTTATTAAAATCAATATCTTTTAATTTAACATTACATAATTCACTTACTCTCATTCCTGTAGCATATAAAAGTTCAAAAATAAGTTTTTCTTGATAATCTTTAGGAGTTTTTAAATCTTTAAAATCTAAAATTTCTAATATTTCTTGATTATTTAAAAAATTAGGTAATTTTTTAATTTTTTTAGGATTTTCAATCATTAAAAACAAATTAGTAGTAATAATTTTATTTTCATATAAATAATTATAATATCCTCTTAAACTACTAAGAATTCTAGAAATACTTGAATTTTTATAAGATTTTTCATCTAATTTTTTTAAAAAATTCCAAATTACTTCTTTATTTAAATTTAATGAATCAATTTTATTTTCATCACAATACTTTAAAAATATTAAAATATCATTTTTATAACTTTTAATAGTTAAATCACTATAATTTCTTTGAACTTTTAAATTTTCTAAATAATTATTCATACTTACCTCTTTATTAAATTGTATCAAATATAAATGTAAATTTACAACAAAATATTAATAAAATGCGTTATAATAAAGAAGGAAGGGTGAAATTATGATTCGAGCATTACAAATAATTATTACCAAAACTGTAACTTTTATTTGCAAATTATTTCATAAAAATGGCAGTGTTTTACCTGGAGCTTGTGCATACTATTTGAATCCTCATGTTTTAAATAATATAAAATATCCAAAATATGTTATAGGTGTAAGTGGTTCAAGTGGAAAAGGCACTACTACTAATTTAATTTATCATATTTTAAAAGATGCTGGTTATGATGTTATATATAATGAATCTGGAAGTAATATTATTAATGGTATTGTAACCGTTATTTTAAATAATTGTAATTTAAAAGGTCAATTTAAACATGATATATTATTATTAGAATTAGATGAAAAACATCTTCATTTAGCTTTTAAAGAAAGTAAATTAACACATTTAGTTATAACTAATATTACAAGAGATCAACCAGCAAGAAATGGTTCACCAGATTTAATATATAATGAAATTATGAAAACTTTAAATGGAAAAACAACTTTAATAATTAATGGTAATGATCCAGGATTATTAAAATCTTTACTTACATATCCTGGTAAAATTATTACTTATGGTATAGAAGAAACTAAAGACTCATATCATACTTTAAAAAATTATAATATTGATTATGCTTATTGTCCTAAATGTCATCATAAACTAGAATATTCTTTTTATCACTATGGCCACTTAGGAAAATTTAATTGTCCTCATTGTAATTTTAATAATCAAAAATTTGATTATACGGCAACAGAAGTTAATTTATTAAAGCAACAAATGAAAATTAATAATAATTTAGTTCATTTAAATAAAGATATTTTATATACTGCTTTTGCAACTTTAGCAGCCTATAGTCTTTGCAGTGTAATTAATGTTAAAAAAGATTCTATTTTAAAATCATTAAATGTTACTCCAAATAATAGTAAAAGAGCTCATGAATATATATTAGATAACCGTAAAATAATTATGTTAGAAAGTAAAAATGAAAATGCCTTAAGTTATTATCAATCCTTACAATATATTAAAAATGCAAATGGTAAAAAATGTGTTGTTTTAGGTTTTGAAAATGTTTCCCGACGTTATTCATATAATGATTTATCTTGGCTTTATGATGTAGATTTTGATTTATTAAATGATAAAGATATAACTAATATTATTTTAATTGGAAGATTTAAATATGATGTTGCAACTAGACTTATATATGCAAATATTTCTGCAGATAAATTCATTTTTGTTAATGATTTAAACAACATTATTAAAATATTAAAAGAAAAAACAAATGGAACAATTTATACAATGGTTTGTTTTGATATGACTGAAATAATTTTAAAAAAATTAAAGGAGGAAAAATGAAATCAATTAAAATAGCTCATCTATATTATGATTTAATGAATTTATATGGCGAAAATGGTAATATTTTAGCTTTAAAAAAACATCTTGAAAATCATAATTTAAAAGTTGAAATAGATTATTTAAGCATTGAAGATGAAATAAATTTTAATAATTATGATTTTTTTTATTTAGGAAGTGGTAATGATGAAGCTTATAATCTAGCCTTAAATCATTTAAAAAAATATCAAGAAGATATTAAAGAAGCAATTAAAAATAATAAATTTTTTCTAGCAACAGGAAATTCATTATGTTTATTTGGTGAACTTAAAATATTAGATTTTACTCCATTAAAAGCAGAATTTAGAATTGTTGGAGAACAAAGTTATAATTTTGATAAATTAAATAAAGAAATAATTGGTTTTCAAAACAGAGATTATATTTTAAGATTTGTCAAAGAAAATCACCTATTTAATGTTATAAAAGGAACAGGTTATGTTCCAAAATCAATAGTTGAAGGAATCAAAAAAAATAATTTTTATGGAACTTTTTTACTAGGTCCAATATTAATTAGAAATCCGCATTTCACTGAATATTTAATAGAACAATTATTAAATATGAAAAAAATAAAATATACTTATTATCATGAAAAATGGGAAGAAAAGGCATATAATGAATATCAAAAAAATTTTTAAAAATACGACTTTATTTGTCAAGATAAAAAATTTATGATATTATTTAAGTGGTGATGAAAAATGATTATTGTTTTTAAAGCAAGTGACAAATTAAAAGAAAAAATGATTGATTATTACAAAAATAAAAAAAGAAGTAAAACTCCACCTTATTCTATTTTTCAAGCAGAAGATGCCGATACGGTTATTACTTTATATGAATCAGGAAAAGTTGTATTTCAAGGTATAAGTGCTGATATTGATGCTAAAATGTGGGCTGAAGTCGAAAAAAAACTAACTGGTACTAAAATAAATATTAATGAAAGTAAACAAAAATTAGAAAAAACAAAAAAAACGAGAAAGCAAATGTATCGTTTAAGTGTATATGGTTCAGATGAAGTTGGTGTTGGTGATTTTTTTGGTCCAATTGTTGTTACTGCTACTTATGTTTCTAAAGAAAAAGCAAATTTTGTGGAACAATTAGGGGTAAGAGATTCTAAAACCTTAACTGATGAAAAAATTAATGCAATTACTCCTACTTTAATTAAAGAAATACCATATGTCAGTTATATTTTAAATTGTAAAGAATATAATGATTTACAAAAACGAGGATACAATATGAATAGAATTAAAGCTATAATTCATAATAAAGTATTGTATGAATTACTTCAAAAAGGTTATCCATATGATTCTATAGTAATTGATCAGTTTGTTTATCCAAATAAATATTTTGAACATTTAAAAGATGAAAAAAATATTGTTAAAAATATAACTTTTATGACTAAAGCCGAAAGCGTTTGTTCAGCTGTAGCTGCAGCTTCATGTATTAGTAGATATTTATTTTTAAAAGAAATGGATAAATTATCTGATGAACTTCAAATACCAATTTTAAAAGGAGCAGGAAGAGATGTAGATAAACTTACAGCTGACATAGTAAGAAAATATGGTGAAGATAAACTACTAGAAATAGCTAAATGTAATTTTAGAAATATGGAAAAATATAAAGAATTTTAAAAGAAGCTTAACGCTTCATTTTTTAATATTCAAAAACATTAATCAAAAAACTTTCAAAACCAAGCCATTTATCTTTAATACCAGCTTTAATTTCATAATCTAATTTAGTTAATGATAACAAATAATCTTTTAAATCATCGATATGATACATTTCATTATTTTTAATTATCTTTTGTAATTGCCAATCAGCTAATTTTAATTCTTGCATAATTTGTTTTTGATTACATTTTTTTTCTAATATCCTTTCAATAATCATTAAACGATACTCCCTAGCTAATAAATTAATTAATTGTAATGGCTCTAATTTCAAACTTTTAAAATCTTTTATTAAAGAAAAAGTTAACAAAATATTTTTACCAATAACTGCATCAACAAATTTAAATTGATTATCTCGAACATTTAAACTAATTAATTCTTTTAAAGTATTTAAAGATATTTTACTATTTTCTTTATATAATAATGATAATTTATCAACCTCATTATAAATTAAATCATAATTTCCTAAACAAGCATTAATAATATATCTTACTCCATCATCATCAATTAAATAACCTTTTTTCATTACTAAACCTTTAACAGTTTTAAATAATTCAAGATTAATAGGAGCTTTAATTTCCATAATTTTTCCTAAATCTTGAAATTTTTTAAAAATATTTTTTCTTTTATCTACCGCTTCATAAGTTGTAAAAATTAATGTTGTATAAGGATTAGGATTATTTAAATAATTAATCAATAATTGACTATTATTATCAGTTAACTTTTCTTTACCAAAAAAATTAGCATTCTTAACAATAACATATTTCATATCCTGAAACATAGATATATACCCTGCTTCTTCTAAAATAGACTTTAAATCAACATCATTATAATTATATACTATCTTATTAGAAGAATCCTTAACAATTTTTTTAATCTCATCATCTAATAAAAATTTAGAATCACTAACTATTAAAAAATTCATTTCCATCAATAAAAACCTTTCCATAAAATCTTTCTTTTATATTATAACATAACTTTTTAAGTTATAATTTTTAATTTATTATTTATTATTTTAAAAACTATACTACCATCTAAATCAGTTCTATAAATTTTAGAATTAACTAAATTATCTAAAGTTTCCTTACTTGGATGACCATAATTATTATTTTTACCAACAGATATTATCGAATATTTAGGTTTAATCTTAGTTATAAATTCTTTACTACTACTAGTCTTACTTCCATGATGAGCAACTTTCAAAACATCAATATTATTTAAATCATATTTTTCTAACAAATTATTTTCTACCTTCATAGAAGCATCTCCCATAAAAAGAAATTTAAAATTATTAAAATTACCATAAACAACAGCTGAACTATCATTTTCATTATCATAACTATTATTATTTAAAAATAACAATTTATCTTTACCAATACTTAATCGTTTAATACAACTATAATATAAAATCCTTTTTTTATTTAAAACAGTAATTAATTCTTTTTCTAAATCATTTAAATTACCACAATTAAAAATTACTTTATTTACTTTAAAATTATTTACGATCTTTATAGCATTACCCATATGATCAAAATCACCATGAGAAATTATCAAAGAATTAATTTTATCTATACCTAAACTATAAAAATATGTTTTAATATTATTAAATAAATAATCTTTTTGACTAATAACTCCACCAGTATCAATTAAAGTAACATCAGTTAAATGAGGATGAACTATTAAAGTGCTATCACCTTGGCCAACACTTAAATAAGTAACAATAAAATCACTTTTAATTATAGGGAAAAAATGAATAAAATAAATAAAAAAGAATAAAAGAAAACCAAATCTTTTATAATGATAATAAAAAGCTTTATAAAACAAATAATAATAAATTAACCAAAAAAATATATTAACTTTTGGAATTATTAAATTACCAATTGTAACTAAAGAAAATAATTTATTCATTAATAAAAAAATAGTTGTAAATCCATCAAAAATAATATTAAAAATTGGTAAAATAAATGTTAATATAGCTAAAGGATACATTATCATAGATACAAAAGGAATTGTAATGATATTAAATATTACGGAACTTAAATTTACTTTATAATAATTAGAAGCAGTGATAGGTAGACTAATAAAAAAAGTAAAAATACTTATCTTAAATAAATTATTAATTTTAGTTTTTTTATCGAGCTTATATGTCAATAGACCAAATGATATTAAAAAAGAATAAATAAAACCAATATCATATATATAATAAGCATCATAAATAAGCATTAAACTAATTACTAAAACTAATATTTGAAGATTAGATATTTTTTCTTTTGATAAACTTTTAATAGAAAAAAATAAAACACTTCTTAATATTGAAGGTGTAAAACCTACTAAAAAAGCATAAAACCATAATATTAATAAAATATAATTTCTTTTTTTAAAAAATTTACTAAGAATTAATACAAGAAAAGATAAATGCATTCCTGATATAGCAAATAAATGACTAATACCATTTTCTTGCAGTAAATCAAGATCTATATCATCTTTAACCCCAAATAATAAAGCTTTTAAATAACCATTACTACTATTTCTTTCTAATCTTTTATAAAACCAATTTTTCAATTTATAAATTAATTTATTATTTTTAATAATTTTAATTTGATTACTTTCAAAAATATAATATATATGTTTATGTTCTAAATATTTTTGATAGGAAAAAACATTAGGTATATAATTTTCTAATGGTTTTTTCAAAATACCATTTAAAATTACATAATCATTAAAACCTAATGTTTCTTCTAAATTTAATTTTTCTTCTTCACTTTTAATTCGATAATTTACAATAATTTTTTCTTTAGCTTTAATAGTCATTTTCAATAAATTATCATCAAAATTATAATTTAAAATATTACCTTCAATACTAGTTTCATTACCTACATATTTACTAGAATATTTTACTATAAAAATATTAAATAAACACCATAAAATGACTAAACAAATTAAGACTTTAAACAGTAATGTAGTCTTTAATTTTGGCATAAAGAGAATCACCTACACCAGAAATATTTTTAATGTCCTCAATTTTAGTAAAAGCCCCACATGTACTACGATATTTAATAATACTTTCAGCTTTAGATGAGCCTATTCCATATAATGTTTCTAATTCTTCTTTACTAGCTGTATTTAAATTAATCTTGCCACTTTTATTAGAAGTAGAAGTATTTTTACTAGAGGTATCACTACCACCAATAATAGAAGAATTTGCTTCTAACTCATCACTAATATTTGCATCACCTAACTTATCGCTTTTATTCATTTCTTTTATTTCATCTTTAGTATAAACAACAATTACCATTTCATTAGTTAACTTTTTACTTAAATTTAAATTAGAAGTATCAGCATTACTCATTAATCCACCAGATGCCTTAATTAAATCATTAACTACTGAACCATTAGATAATTGATATACGCCAGGATTTCTAACAGCCCCTTTAATATCAACTTTAATCTTACTAGTATCTTCTATCTCATCATCATCCATATCAAGAGTTTCAACTGGACAATGAAAAGCTTCCTCAGCACTAGCATCTTTTAAATACAATATTCCCATCAATAAACAAGCTAATGCTAATAAACCAGTAATAAAAACAAACTTCTTTTCAGCGATAAAATCTTTTAAACTTTCCATAGGTCCTCCTTTCTAAGAAGATAGTTTTATCTATCTTCTACTAAATATATTATCTAAAAATTTTGCCTTTCCTTTTTTTGACAAAAAAAATATGTTGGTCTGTCAACCAACATACCTTTCTGTGGACGAATAAAGTAAAGACATATATTGACAGATATAAATCCTACTCTCTTACCGCATACCACATGTACGTACAACTTAATAGCCGATAAGACAAACGGCGAAATAATGATGACTCAAAATCATTAAACGAAATATCCGATCGGACGTAAAACATCAACAATCTTAAGAAACATCAATATTTAAAAAATATTAATATCTCATAGATATTCCAAAACATTTCACCTACCATTAAGTATCTTAACTATACCATACTTTTTTTTACCTGTCAATTCATTTTTAAAAATTTTTTTGTAAATTAATACAATATATTGAATTTATTATTTTTTCTTCACTTTTTTCATCAATCAAATCATTTTTTAATTGATTTAATAAATTCTTTTTAGCATAAATCAAACTTTCTTTATCAAGTAAAGAAATTAAATCATTACTTTTTAAACAAAAATCTATAGGTATATTTTTTAATTTATCATTTTCATTTTGCAAAATTAATAAAACTTTTTTCTTTTCCTCATTTTTAATTTTCGAAAATAATTTATAAGCATTAACAAAATCATAAAATTGTTCATATGACCATGACATAGTTAAAGCATCATTATAAATTTCTTCAATACTTTTATAGTTATTAATCAATAAATACCATTTATTATTAAAATATTTATTATAAACAACATCATTAATAGAAATATAATTATTTTGATTTAATAATTTTTTTCTAATATTATTGATAATGTAATAATAATCCATTGAATTCATAATTAATTTTTCTTTTGAAATATTAATCATAATATTTCGAATAGTTATATAACTTTCATATAAATTATAATACATCTCTTTACTAATTATTTTATTATATTCAAAAACTTGATTTATAAAAAAAGGATAATCAACATAAGAAATTTTTTCAATAGATTCAATCATTTTTTTAAAATAATCATAATGTTCCTTTAAATTTAAACAATTCATTCTCATTTTTTTAATTTTACAATTTTTTAACCAATAATCTACATGTAAATATTTAAAAAAATTTTTATTATTTAAATTACACTTTTCATCTTTTAAATATTCTAAAATTTTTTGATTATTATTTAATGACTCTTGTAAAAAAAGATGAAAATTATTTATTTCTTCGATATTATACCAAATATTCATTATATATCCCCCAATAACGGTTATCTTATAATATTTTATATATGAAGTCAATATTAATATTATTTAGGAGAGTTTATAATTACTTTACAAAAATAAACAAATAATTTAATAAAAAAAAGAATAGATAAACTATTCTAATTTAAAAGGTTACACCTTCCCAAGATGAATGAACAGTGGCATCTGGTTTATTAGCTGGACAATTATAAAACATACTACTTGTTTTAGCATCTACATTATGAATAAAATTTGGACCATAGGTAATATTTTGCAAATTATCACTGAAAATAAACATATTACTCATATCTGTTACACCACTTGTATCAAAGTTACTTAAATCTAATTCTTGTAGTTGGTTACAAAAGGCAAACATCCAAGTCATTTCTGTTACACTACTCGTATTAAAATTATCTCCGAAAGTTAAAGTATGTAAATTGCTCATTCCATTAAACATACCATACATAGTTGTTACACTACTTGTATTAAAATGACTTAAATCTAATTCTTGTAGACTGCTCATTCCGTAAAACATATTCTGCATAGTTGTTACACTACTCGTATCAAAATTGTCTCCTAATGTTAATGTTTGTAAATTGCTCGTTCCATGAAACATACTCATCATATTTGTAACATTACATGTATTAAAACTACTTAAATCTAATTCTTGTAATTGACTACATCCTTCAAACATACAATACATAGTTGTTACACCACTTGTATTTAAGTTTTCTATTCCTTCTATTTTGGTTACTTTGGTAAAATTATAAAATAAATATGAACTATTACTATTTAATTTTATTCCTCCGTCTCCTTGTAAATATCCGATACAATTGGTATCTCCTGTTTCACATACCACATAACTTTGAATTGCACTATCACCTGCACTACTTTCACCAAATGGGCCATATACTACTTGCCCATCTCCTGCTGTTTTTTCTTGCTTCTTTGTTTCTATTACTATTTTTGTTATGTTTTTTTTATAGTTCCACATTCCTTTTGTATCATTATAAAATACATTTCTTAAAGTTCCAAGTTTGTATTCTTTAAAATACAATGTACATTTTGTTTTAGTTTTAGTTAAGTTTTTTACTAAAGGGGCCCATTCATTTTCATCCCATTCGATTGTTGCTCCATTATCACAATCAGCATAATCAAAAACTAAATTTTCACTATTTCCTTTCTGGGGCATTTTATCTAATTTTTCATCTCCATTATAAAATGCAAAATAAACGTCACTATCACCAAAATAATTTACTTGACCATTCATCATTGGAAATGTTACTTCACTTTTAAAACTTGCAAATGTTTTATATAGTAATAATGATACTCCTATTATTGTT